>JAAZBV010000149.1 GCA_012513605.1 Desulfatiglans sp.
AAATTAAGTTGATTAATAACTTTATCTCTAACAGGCACCCTGTATATTCATGGGGTATCGGAAATGAATTTTTATATCTCTATGAAAATACAGGTCTTAAGGACTGTAATATAGCCGGTCTTATTGACATCAACCCATACAAACAGGCTAATCTGACAGTAGGTGGAATTACAATTAATAATCCTGCAATTTTAAACAATGTGAATAAAGATTCATTATTACTTATAAGTGCAATTGCCTACAAAAAAGCCATATTAACAAATTTAGATAGTATAAATTTCAATGGGCAAATAGTTGACCTGTAAAACTAAAACAATTTTACCTTACTTAACATTTCAAATAATTCACTAATAAGGCGCGAGGGTGATTAAATGATCAATATTCTTCATATTACTCCACATCTTGGCGGGGGGGTTGGTACAGTAGTCCTAAACTGGTTAATAAAAGAAAAGGAAATCAATAAGGATTTTAACCATAGAATAGCATGTCTGGAAATTAATAAAAACTCTATGAAAGAATATTTGGATCTAGGGATATCTATCCATGATGGTCTTTACTTTAACAGGCCGTTGCTTATGGAATGGATTAATGAATCAGACATAGTATTAATGCACTGGTGGAATCACCCTACGCTCTATGATGTAATAGTTAATTCTGATTTTCCCGAATGTAGATTGATTCTCTGGAACCATGTTTCGGCATTGAATCCGCCTTATATACTTTCCAACAGATTGATAGAGTATTCCGACCGGTTTATTTTTACATCGCCAGTGACCTATGAAACCGAAGAGATCATTAATTTGCCGGATTACTTGAGAGAAAGACTGGGTGTAGTCTGGTCTTCATGTGGAACTGATATTTTTACAGGATTTAAGAGAAAAAATCACAAAGGCTTTATTGTAGGGCTTACCGGTACAGTCGATTACGGAAAATTGCACCCGGATTTTATAAAAATGTGCGCAAATATAAATATACCTGATGTACATTTTATCGTTTGTTCAGGAGATCCTCAGGATCGTATAAAGGAGGATGCTGAGAAACTTAATATAACAGATAAGTTTTCCTTCAAAGGCAGAGTTCCTTCTATAATACCCTATCTTGCTATCTACGATGTCTTTGGCTATCCTCTTCAACCCAAACATCTCGGGTCATGCGAGCAGGCGATAGGCGAAGCTATGATGGCAGGTGCTGTCCCTGTTGTATTAAACAACCCTGCCGAACGATATATTATTGATAATAATGTTACAGGAATTATTGCAGTTTCCCAAGAAGAATATTGCCGCGCTATAGAATATCTTTACCATCATCCTGAAGAAAGAACCCGACTCGCGAAAAACGCTGTTTCGGCTGCAAGAAAAAAATATTCAATAAGTCGAAAAATCAAGGCGTGGAGAGAAATATTTGATGAAATATTGCACCATGATAAAAGACACCATACCTGGAGCGATGGAAAATATACAACAGGATCCGGAATTTTCATCGAATCTTTGGCAAAATACGGTGAGATATTCAAGAAATACATCCGTGCAAAAGAACAAGTGGATGAGGAAAATCTTAGACTAAGCGAAAGAGACATTTTTGAATTATTCAAATCAAACAGCCAGTGGTATTCAAACAATAAGGGTGGGGTAAAACAGTATTTAAGGATATTTCCTGATGATTTTTATCTTAAAGAATGGAATAAGTTGCTGATATAAATAGCTTAAATATTATTAACAGCCATATAGAGAGATCACAAATGAATTTCAAAGAAAAACAGAAACTGAAGCTGATGACTACAATGAATGAGGCTATCGAATATATAAAACAAAATGAAAAGGTAGAGGAATGTGTTTACGATAATTTTAAAGAAGCCCTTTTATCATTGGGAGTGAATAAAGAGAACCGAATGATTGAACTCATTGAATCAATGAAATCTGATCGTTCAAATCTAGAAGAGTTTATTAATATTTTCGAAAAATGGTTTGATGTAAATATAATAACATTAAGTAACCGGATTAAGACAAGTGAAAGTTATAAAAATGGTTTTCTTGGTTGTGACAGAAAGTTCAAAAGTCTTATTGCAGTGATAAAAAATAACAGTGCTAAAGCGTTAATTGATAATGCAATGACTTGCTTGAAAGATATAAGAGAAAAGGATAGTGAATTATATAAATTACTTACTGTTGGCTATCGAGGATGGTATTTTGAATCAAATTGGCTTGATGGAGTGGATGGTGAAAACAACTCATTAGTGACGAATAGAATCACTACCCTTAAAAATAATACAGAAAAAATAGAATGGCTTTATGATCATCTGGAAGATAATCTTTCTAAATCATCATTGAATGCATTAATCGTAAGCTGGTTGACCTTTTCTATGCAGGATGCGCTTAAGATATCAACATACCACACTCAAAACGGCGTAGCCAATCCCGATATATTTCCATTTTATGAAAATGAAGTTTATGTTGATTGCGGCAGCTTTGTCGGCGATACGGTCCTCGAATTTATCAACGAGTTTAATAAAACTTACAGAAAGATATATACATATGAAATCTCAGCCGCAACCGTCGATGTAATGCAAAAAAACCTTAAAGAACTTGATAACATTGTCTTTAATGTTAAAGGAATCTCAGATAGATCCGGAGAATTGAATCTTGCAGGCGTCAATGCTCCATTTCCGGGAAACCATCTTGTAGAGGGAAATGGAATAGCAAAAGTGCCTATAGTCAAACTTGATGATGATGTTCAGGAAGGTATGACTTTTTTAAAAATAGATGTTGAAGGTCTGGATAAAGAAGCCATTATTGGTGCTGAAAATCATATAAAAAAAAATCATCCCAAAATACATATAGATACTTATCACAAATTGGTTGATGTTTTTGAAGTACCTCTTTTAATCCATAGTATTGATCCTACGTATAATTTTTATTTAAGGATATCCAATTCATTCGAAAAACGATTAATGTTTGCTACTACCTGCATATATGCCATTTAATTATTTTTTTTCTTGCAAGGTTAATAATATGGTTAATATTTCTGAAGCAATTAAATTGGGTGAGAATCTATTTACTTCCGGAGATCTTGATAATGCTTTAATAATATTTCAAAATATTCTTGAATCAAATCCTGAACAATACGAGGCAATGAATAATATAGGGACTATTTACTATCTTAAAGAAGATATTTCTACTGCTGAAAGCTACTATCTTAACTCTTATTCTATTAATAATGATTACAATGATGTTCTTTTAAATCTAACAGACCTGTACATTAATGATAAAAAATGGGACAGGGCACTTCCATTCTTAGAAAAATATATAACTAAGAACAGTGATGATGTTAACAGGATTAATCAGTTAGCGACTATAAAAATGGAATTAGGGAGTACTATTGAAGCTATAGAACTCCTAAAACAGTCTTTGGATATTAAACCGGAACAGCATTCTATTAAAGATATTTTAAAGATGCTAAAAACAAGCGTTAGTGAAGCCATGCAAGCAAGTCATAACCAAACATTCATAAGTAAATTTGATAAATCTTTTAAACATCGTTTTTCAGTATGCATGATTGAACCTGAAGGGCGCAAACATGCCCATTTTTTGCATGACCTAGGGAAATATGTCTGTTTCACTTTTGAGTGTGCAGGGTACGAGTGTTGTATAGTCAAAAACCGGGTTTTTAGTGATAGAGTTAATATAATTATTGGTGGGCATCATGTGGATTCTACACTACAAGTAGAAGACATAGCTAAAGCAGGGAAATTTGTTGTGATCCAATCTGAAATGCTTGGAGATGATACAATAAATAACTGGCCAATTCAAGAAAGGTATTCAAATGTCTATCTTCCATTACTAAAAAAGGCGAGTGTAGTATGGGATGGACAGGAGCAAAACCGTTATCGATTGAAAAAAATGGGAATTGATCCTGTTCACACTCAATTTGGTTACCTACCCCAGCTTGAGGAAATAAAACATAAAAAAAATAAAGACATAGATTTTCTCTATTATGGCTCAATAACTCCTCACCGAAAAAAAATGCTTGATGCTTTAAAAGCAAAAGGAGGGAAAATATATGTCGATTTTGACTCTACTGCTATATACAGAAACGATCTAATTGCAAGGACACGAGTTAATATCGCTCCTGTACAATCTCCTGAATTAAACCATCTCACAGGAACCAGGATACTGTATTTAATAAATAACAGGTCAATTGTTGTTGTTGAACATTGTAAAGACCAGGGATATGTGGAACATTGTTTTCCTTCAGCAAATACAGATGAATGGGTTGACTTATGCATTGAAACGCTCAAACGTCCCGATCTGGATAAAATAACTCAGGTATATTACGAACGTTTTAAAAAGCTCGATTTATCTCATGAGGTGAATAAAATAGTTGAGAGGCTATGATTTAAAAACTATATGAATACATATGATTTAAAAGCCCGTCACTCCGGAAGATTGTCTAATACCTTTTCATATATAGGTCTGTATAAATAGAGCCTTTTAGTATTCATACTGAGCACGAGTCATACCATTTTTATTTTTATCATTTCTTATTGAACATGTTTTAAAAGAGACTAATAAATGACCACAAAAACTAAAAAATCACGAAAAACAATAAAAAGACTGTCACATCCAGTACATAATACTAAAAATACAATATCTGTCTGCATGATTGTAAAAGATGAAGAAAAGTTTTTGGAGAATTGTCTTAAAAGTGTAAAAGATATTGCTGATGAAATAATCATTATCGATACTGGCTCAAAAGATAAAACAGTAGAAATCGCTAAAAAATATACAGATAATATCTATTTTCATCCATGGAAAGATAGTTTCAGTGAGGCAAGAAATCATTATTTTGAGTATGTAAAAGGAGACTGGATATTCCAGATTGATGCTGATGAAGAATTAGTCAAGGATGATATACCTGCACTATTGAAAGCGGTGAAAAGATCTGATATCGACGCTATAAGGGTCCAGCTCATAAGCACATATAAAAAAGGAGAGGATGAGAGTCGCCACAGCGCTGAAAGAATCTTCAGAAATAATGGGATAATTCATTATGAGGGAAGAGTTCATAACAGGCTGGTTGATTTTAAATGCCCTGCAATACACCCCATACGATTAATGCATTATGGCTATGATCTTGATGATGCAGAGCTAACTGAAAAAAAGCATCAGAGACGGATTGCCCTTCTTAAGCAGGATATAGAAGAGAAGCCCGATAACCCCCTGCCCTATCACTACCTGGGATGCTGTTATCTAAGCAAAGGACAAAACAGAGAGACTCTGGAAGTAAGTTTAAAAGCTATCGAACTTGCGGAACAGCAAAAGGATAAAAACCCTGTCTATCTCTGGTCAAGGTATAATGCGGCTATGGCCTGGTACAGGCTTAAGGATTTTGAAAAGGCTGAAGAATTATCCAAAGCAGCAATAAAAATAAATGATCTTCACATAGATTCGTACTTTATACTGACACTTGTGAGCCATGATCTTAAAAAATGGGAAGACACTATAAGCTTCGGGACCAGATATCTGGAG
>JAAZBV010000150.1 GCA_012513605.1 Desulfatiglans sp.
CCTTACAATTTGAGTGATTGTACAGCGGACATTCGGGGTATTTTTGAGACATTTAAAATTCCTTACCTTTCAGCAACATCATTTCTCTCTGCACCGTTTACTGTCTCTCTTAAGACCCCGGAACATTTAAAAACCACTACCCTGCGTGCATCAAGCGTCAAATCCTCTCCTGTGGAAGGGTTTCTTCCACGTCTGTCTTTTTTTTCTTTAACACAGAATTTGCCGAACCCGGAAATGAGAACATCCTCTTTGTTTTCAAGCTTACCCTTTATGTTATTTAAAAGGGCTTCTATAATAGAGGTTGCTTTGCTTTTTGGGATATCAAGATTTTCATACAATGAATTTACCAGATCATCTTTTGTAAGTGTCATTGATCACTACTCCTGTGAGAAATAATGTTTAACAATGTTGCGGCATTTCGTTTTGAGGGTAAAAAATATAGCCAAATCGGTGATTTGTCAAGGAATAGATTGCTGCCCGGGTATTTATATGGGTCACTGAAACCCGAGATCAGGCATTGAAGATGAAAATAATATTTTTATTGTCAAAACATGAAGAACCAGCTATCTTACCGGTTTCCAGAAAAGCATCTCCATGAAAAAACCGGGTGGAATACCTCCATGATAATGATGATGAATTATTATCAGGCTGCTATTGATATCTGATACGCTATTCCAGGTGAAGCGGTTTCTAATGGCATATTAAGAGGAACTTCAAAATGACAGAAAACACTGAAATAAATATCTTAAAAAGGATAATTAATGAACAGGGGAAAGAGATTGCTGTGCTCAAGGATGAAAATGCGCGATTAAAAAACAGCGAGGAGCAATACAGCCATCTCTTTGATAATACACCTGCGGCAATTACCCTTGCGACCATTAAAGGAAAATTGTTGACCGCAAACCGGACCATGACAAAAATGACCGGGTATACACTTGAGGAGCTAAAAAAATCGAACATGCAGGATCTCTATGAAAACCCCGGTGACAGGAAGACCATAATAGAGATGTTAAAAAAGGAAGGTTCCCTGATCAATACCCCCATGAGGCTTAAAAGAAAAGATGGTTCGGTTTATAATGGTTTGCTTACCCTTTCAAGGATACATCAGTCAGGAAAGGAAGACCTGCTTCAGTGTATATGCCTGGATATTTCAGAACTCGATAAAATAGAATCTGAAAAAAAGATATTGCAGGAAAGGCTTGAACAGTCTAGAAAACTTGATTCCATGGCCGTGCTGGCTGGCGGCGTGGCCCACCAGTTCAATAATGCCCTTGCCGCTATTGTCGGGAATATTGAACTGCTAGAAATGACAGCAAAACCTGTAAATGTATATGCACGGTACATAAAACCAGTAAAAGAGACCGCATACCGTATGGCAGACCTTACTGATCAGCTCCTTGATTATGCCAGGGGAACAGATTTTAAACCCAAAAATTTTTCTATAAGCGACTTTCTTAAAGAGACCCTTCCACTTTTAAAGCAGAGCATGAAACCTGGCATAACAATCCATACTGATCTGCCAGAGAAAATGTCCTTCATAGATGGTGATTATTCAAAGCTCCAGATGGCATTATCAGCTATCCTTTCAAATTCATCCGAGGCAATATCCGAGGCCGGCAATATCTGGATCACAGCTAAAGAAATCACCTTTACCACTCAGGATATAAAAAAGATGCCTGATATTGAGGAGGGTAAATACATAGAACTCTCCATAAGGGATGATGGAAAGGGCATGGACAAAAAAACAAGCAGCAGGGTCTTTGAACCCTTCTTTTCGACCAAGTTTTATGGAAGCGGGCTCGGGATGTCAGCAGTATACGGCATTATAAAAAAACATGAAGGGACAATTATGCTTGAATCGGCTGCAAACAGGGGCACTTGCATCAAGATATATTTAAAGCCTGTAGAAAAGGAAGCTGAAACAGCGGGTGCTTCAAATCGCCCTCTTTCAAAGGGCACAGGGAATGTACTTCTTGTGGAGGATGAACAGGTTGTAATGGATGTGAACCAGGCGATACTTGAAAAGCTGGGGTTTACTGTATTAAAGGCAAAAACAGGGCAGGAGGCAATCAATATAGCGGAATCGTTTAAGGGAGATATTGATCTCACACTGCTGGATGCCCTGCTCCCTGATATGGACGGTGCAGCAGTTTACTCGCAGCTATCTGAAAAAAGGCCGGGCATAAGGGTTATAGTATGCAGCGGATTTTCTGCTGACGGCCCTGCCCAGAGTATTATCGATGCAGGGGCATGGGGATTTATACAGAAACCCTTCTCGTTCAATGCGCTCTCTGAAAAGATCAGGGAGGCATTAAAAAACTGAACTCTTTTCTGAAAGGGTATCCGATAGGGAAATGAACTCATCAAGGCTCACAGTTTCAGCCCTCCTTAAAGGGTCAATCCCGCATTCATCGAGCGCCCATGAAATGTGGTCATTTTCAAAATGGCCGTTAATTACCTTGAGTGAGTTCTTAATGGTCTTTCTTCTCTGTGCGAATGCCCCCCTTACAACAAGTTCAAACACCCTGATATCCTTTGCCCTTACAGGGTGAGGCCTTTCAAGGTCTATTGAGATCACCATAGACCCTACCTTTGGCCTGGGCGAAAAGGCATCCTTTTCCACCCTCAGTAACCGGGTTACGGTCGATTCATATCTTGTCATTACAGTAATGGCGCCGTAATCCTTTGTTCCAGGCCCGGAACATAACCTCTCGGCAAATTCATACTGGAGCATCAGAACCGCCCTGCTGAAATATTGTTTATTGGTGATAAATCTTTCAAGAAACGGCGATGAGATATTATATGGAAGATTCCCCATTACCTTGATCCTGTTTTTTGCTCCTGTGATGGCGTCAAGATCCACCCTCAGGATATCTCCCTCAATAACCAGAACATTACTGATATTAGCCTCCCCAAGCCTCTGCCTGAGGTGGTTTACCATGCGACCGTCCTTTTCAACAGCTGTTACACTATTCACCTCTTTTGCAAGGGGTATTGTAAGAGCGCCCATGCCCGGCCCTATCTCAAGGATATCATCTGACTTATCCAGACCTGCCTTTGTGATAATCTCTCTTATTATACCCTGATCAACAAGAAAATGCTGTCCGAGCCGTTTATTGGGCCTGAGACCTCTGGCAGGTTTAACTGACATATCTGTTTCCAGTTTTATATTTAATTTTATAGAGGGGATGTATCATGCTTATTTCAGCTTTTTGATATCTTTAACAGGAAACCTTGACCTGACATCAATATTGAAATCTGTATAATCATTCTTAACTGCCCTGAAAAAACCTGCAAGGGCAATCATTGCGCCGTTATCAGTACAATAGGCAGGCATTGGAAAGAATACCTTGAAGCCCTCCTTAATGGAGCGCAGGGTAAGTTTTTCGCGCAGCGTCCTGTTGCAGGCTACCCCTCCTGCAAGCACAAGGGATGAGACATGACTCTTTTTTCCTGCCATAATCAGTTTATCAATGAGGACATCAAAAACTGCCTCCTGAAAGGATGCCGCAATATCCTCCAGCTTAATAGTATTTGCCTTTTCCCTCCCCTGCTTTTCCCATTTGTCTATATATAACGCCACTGCGGTCTTAAGCCCGCTGAAACTGAAATCCAGGGATTCATCAGAGATATATGCCCTCGGGAATTGTACAGCATCAGACCTTCCTGATCTAGCTTTTGCCTCAATGATTGCTCCTCCCGGATAACCAAGGCCCAGGAGTTTGGCCACCTTGTCAAATGCCTCACCAGCTGCATCATCAAGGGTCTGCCCCATAAGTTCATAATCACCTGGTGCCTTTACAAAGTACAGGCTTGTATGCCCCCCTGAAACTGTAAGGGCGGTAAAGGGGAAATCCGGATGATCCTCTTCAAGCAGGATAGAAAGAATATGCCCCTCAAGGTGATTAACTGCAACAAGGGGGATTTTATTAAAATAGGCGACTGATTTTGCATAATAGAGCCCCACCAGAAGCGACCCTATCAGGCCAGGCCCTATGGTTACTGCAATGGCGTTAATATCCTCCGGTTTAAGCCCAGCGTTTGCCAGTGCCTTATCCACAACAGGGACTATATTTCTTATATGCTCCCTTGATGCAAGTTCAGGCACAACACCGCCATAGGGGTTGTGAAGCTTGATCTGCGAATGGATTACATTTGAAATTACCGAATTACCGTCTGTTATTACAGCAGCAGAAGTGTCATCACAGGATGTGTCAATTCCAAGAATTTTCATATAAATAAAATGCTCTCATATTATGATTTTCAGGGTTTAAATTTATTCAACAGTTTTTTAAAAATATTTTCATTAAGTATCTCAATAAGGATCAGGGTAATATTGTCTCCTCCCCCGCCTTTATTCGCCTCATCAATAAGCCCCTTTACTTTATTTTCAAGAGACGTGGCCGAATCAGAAAGGATTAACCTGATTACTTTCTCATCAACATAGTTAATAAGCCCGTCTGAACAGATAAGTATCATATCCCCGGCCTCAGGAACGACCTTTTTCACATAGACCTCAACAGTGTCATTTATGCCTATTACCCTCGTAAGGGTATTCATCATGAGGGGGTTGCTTGACCCGAAAGAGTCATCAATCCCCATATTTTTCTGTTCCGCTGCAATGGAATGTACCTCTGATATAAGGGTCATGCGGCCATTCTTAAAAGAATAAACAGGACTGTCACCCACATTTACCAGCCACATGGCCTCTTTCTCTGTAGCAATAATGGAGACAGTGGAACCCATCCTGAAATATTCCGGGTTTTTCTGGGATTCATATACCTTCTTGTTTGCGATATAGACAAAATTTACAAGATTTTTCGCCTTCTCTGATATATTTTTCAAGACAGGTCTGATCAAAAAGGGTTCATTTTTGGATTGAAGCCTTGTCCAGTAATCAGATATTGTGTCTACCACCATCCGGCTTGCAACTTCACCAGCCCTGTGTCCTCCCATGCCATCGGCCACTATGAAAAGACCCAGGTCTTCCCTGATGAGATATGCATCCTCATTAATCTTTCTTTTAAGGCCGATATCAGTACCGGCAGCAAATTTCAGTTTCATGCTTTTTTAACCCGGGATTAATAAATAGCAACAGTTTAATTATACCGGTTTTTTCCTGTCAGAAATCTCATCTATCTTTTTTATCACAGTTCTTAAATGCAGGGCCATGTGCCCTGCCTTTTGATACCTTTTCGCGGCCTCTTTTTCAAGGGCTTTATCAACAATCTTTTCAACAACACCAGGTACCCTCGGATTAATGGTCTTAAGAGAGGATTGTTTCTCTTTTGCGATCATATACATAAGGGAGGTGATATCATCCCCAGCAAAGGGTTTTTCACCGCAGAGAAGTTCAAAAAGTACAACCCCAAGAGAAAAGATATCTGACCTGCCATCAACCTTTTCCCCTGATACCTGCTCAGGTGACATATAGGATGGCGTGCCCATAATAATGCCCGTCTTTGTCCTTGATGATGTTGTTATCCTTGCAATACCAAAATCGGTAACCTTAATCTCCCCGGTTACATTAATACGCATTATATTTGCCGGCTTGATATCCCTGTGCACAATCCCCTTTCCGTGTGCAAAATCGAGCGCCTCGGCAACCTGTGCAGCAATGGAAAGGGTTTCCCGGATAGGCAGAAGGTTTCCCTTTACCGTATGTCTGCCAAGGTCTTTACCATTAAGGTATTCCATGGCAATATAGGCCAGATCACCCTCTTCCCCTGCATCATATATTTTGACAATGTTTGGATGTGAAAGCAGGCCGGCTGATTCTGCCTCACGGAAAAACCTCTCCTTCATCTCCTTGATCATACCCTCGTCAAAGTCAGAAAGCCTGACAGTTTTAATGGCTACAGTACGATCTATCTTCAGGTCTACTCCCTTGTATACTGTACCCATGGCACCACGACCCAGTTCAGAAATAATATTATAACGCCTAAATGTTGGACTGGTGTCGTAATTTTTAAGTGCTGCACCGACACCCCCGGGGCGACCTGCTTCCCCCCCGAATATCATTGTATCCTCTGCCTCTTTCAGTTTAGGGGTCTTTTCAGCAAAATCTTTATAATCCTTTTTTAAAGAATCCGCCGCTACCTTTTTTTTTGTCTTTCCAGCAGTAAGAAATCTTTTGGTGATGATAAGTATATAACCGATAACAAGGATCATGAGCGGTAGAGAGATATCAAGCCAGATATTTTTATTTAAAAAAAGGGCAACGGCTGTCGTTCCATAGGCGATAAATAAGATAAATGCAGTTACTGCGCCTGTTCCTGTCCTGAGCCCTGGGAGTATAAATGTTATAAAAACCCCGAAAAATAAAAGGGCTGCAAGCGTAATAAATCCAGTCCAGAAAGGCTTCAGGTAAAACCTCTGGTTCAGTATATTATCGACTGTATTTGCAAGCAACTCAACAACGGGCATCTGCTCTGATACCGGGGTCTTATACTTATCTCCTATACCTGATGCAACATGGCCGATGATCACTATCTTGTCTTTAAAGATATTCATCCTGATTTCTTTATTCAGCACCTTTGTAAACCTGGTCTGATGAAAGGCAATACCTGGTTCCTTTTTCCAGTTGACAAGGGTGCCCATATCATATTCGAGGAGTGGAACCCTTATTGCAGGGCCAGGGGTAATTTTATAATCAATGTAACTACCTTTCTTACTGTCAAGTGATATGGTCATATTATCATCTTTAAGCCCCTTGAATAACCTTACAA
This sequence comes from Desulfatiglans sp., assembly GCA_012513605.1. NCBI lineage: Bacteria > Pseudomonadati > Thermodesulfobacteriota > Desulfobacteria > Desulfatiglandales > Desulfatiglandaceae > Desulfatiglans > Desulfatiglans sp. The sequence goes on from JAAZBV010000150.1 coordinate 6,729, forward strand.
TGGATACAGCATATGAAGGCAGATAAATATCGTTCAGGTATCCAAGGACATGTCTCTGTATCCTTACCGCCCCGTCATTTGTATCAGGAAAAAGATGATTATGCCCTGATCCTGCGGCAACATCTGCAAATCGGTTCAGTGGCGGTGTAATCTTTGAAAACCATATTATATCATGGATGGACTCTTCACCGGCGCTGTTAATCTTTTTCAATGAATCCCTTGACACAAATGCTGGAGCTGTTTCATCCCGGCCCTGGCTTAGACTGTCAAAAAAGAAGGGGATTACCACATTACCGGCGTTTTTTATTGACTGTTCAAGCCTTGTGTCACTGTCAAGGGTCATCTCCGCATCAACCATCTTCTGGTAAAAGGCAATGCCATTGTTTTCTATCTGGGCAAGCCCCATTTCATCAAACTCCTGTTTCAGCCTCTTTATAGCCATCAGCCCTGCATTTTCTTCAGGTTCTGAAAAAAAGATATTGAGGGCAATCACCTTTGCCCCTGCCTCATGCAGGTTATCAATGCACCTTGCTATAATACTTCTTGTCCAGGGCCATCTCCCGAGCGTATTAATATCTTCGTCTGTGATGGTGACAAGCTCTATATCAGGGCTTATATCAGATGAGGCAGCCAAGTATGCCCTGAGATCATAACTCTTGAGCTCAATGGTATTGATAAAACTGAAAGCGCCGGAAAAAAATAGAACAACAAAGATAACAGTGGTTATCAGGCCGATTACCCAATCAGAAAAAAGTTTATGCAGTTTCATATCAGATCATCTCATCTTATGATAACAGTCTATCAACCTTTCAGAGGACTCAGAGACTGACATGGGGTGCTATCTTTAAAAAGGTCTTTTCACCTATGCCAGAAACACTCCTGAGTTCAATAATATCCTTAAATCCATCTCTTTTTATCCTTTCTTTTACTATCCTGCCGGCAAGGGATTTACCTATTCCAGGGATGGCGGTAAGCCCTTCAGGGGTCTCACTGTTCAGGTTAAGAGGTATTCCCAGGGTCATTTTTTGATAGGCCGAGAGTTCTCCTGCTTTACAAAAAAAATCCCCCCTTTTTTTTTCTCTCTTTACCTCGGACGTTTTTCTATTTCCCATAAGAGAATAATTAAGAAATAAGAGAAGCAAAAGGAATAACAAAAATCCCTTGAACCGCTTGCTATTCCTCTGCAATCTCTCTATCCCTTTATGACTCATAAGGCAAAACCCTTTTTAAGCCTTTCAGATATAACCGGATCATCCGAGTCTATCTCTATTGCCCTTTCATTATCATCCAGTATCTCTATTTTTACCTTTATAAATCCAGATGGGAAAAGCCCCGGTGACCTCTCTGCCCACTCGACAACAACAACACTCTTTTCATGAAAATAATCATCAAGACCAAGGAGTGTAATATCGTTCTGCTTATCCAGCCTGTAAAGGTCTATATGATACAAAAGGCATCTGCCTTCATATTCGTTAACGAGCGAAAAAGACGGGCTGCTTATCACCTCATCCGGGCTAACCCCAAGGCCTATGCCTATGCCTTTGGTGAGCCAGGTCTTCCCGCTCCCGAGTGTCCCGGACAGTGCAACCGCATCGCCTCCGATGAGGATGCTTCCGATTTTTTCACCTAACATGACGGTTTCATTATCTGATTTACTCAAGTATTTCAAGAGGTTTGCTCCATTTTAACTTTTATATACGTTCGATTCTAATATCTTTATCAACTCCGGGCAATAGATAATTTTCACCTTTGCATTAATACTATAAGTTTATACAAATAAGTTTTCCTCTATTTCATCTAAAATATCGGTTTCTGTAATCGAAGAGGTTTTTTATGGTGTCGAATATTTTACTTAGTTTTGGGTTAAAAAGGGCGTAAAACAAACCCTATGGGAACCTCATTTTATTAATCAGCTATGCCACAACAATCAACCTCAAACGTCCAGGCTATTAACCACCTCTGTTAGTGTAGGATTATTTTGTTCACAGTTTTAGGGAATTCAAACCCTTTATAAGGGAATTCATTATACCAGGTATCTTATCCAGCAGATCAGATGCAATCATGCCTGACTCACCATTTTCTTCAGCATACATATCTGCTGCAAGACCATGGATATAAACGCCTGCTGTTGAGGCCTTTACCTCATTTAATCCTCTTGCAAGAAATCCGGAAATAATACCTGTAAGCACATCACCTGTGCCACCCGTTGCAAGGGCAGGGTTTCCGGTCGGGTTGATGTTGAGAACACCATTCGGCTCTGCGACTATCGTTCCTGCACCCTTTAAAACAAGGTTGCAGCCTCTCTTTTTTGCAAATTCACGGGATATGTTCAGGCGGTTTTGCTGGATATCCCTTGTCGTCAGACCAGTGAGCCTCCCCATTTCACCGGGATGTGGTGTAAGTATCCTCCTCTGGTCAAGAAGATCAAGCATCTCCGGGTTCATGGAGATAGCATTTAGTGCATCCGCATCTATCACCATGGGCAGGCTGCACCTTTTTATTATCTCACATACAAGCCTTACTGTTTCAGGGTTTGTGGATAACCCGGGGCCAATGGCCATAGCCGTTTTATCTGAAGCAATCCTTAATATATCATCAAGGGCATCATAAGAAAGCGTACCTGCTTTTGTCTCAGGAAGGGGCACTGTCATGGCCTCTGTAAGCTTGCATTCAATTATACTATTAAGGCTCGCAGGAATACCCACTGTTACAAGACCGGCACCAGCACGTAATGCGCCCATTGCAGTTAATGCAGCAGCGCCTGTCTTACCGGTTGAACCTGCTATAATAAGCAGGTGCCCCTTTGTGCCTTTGTGTGCCTCCGGCTTATCAGTTGACAGCTCACTTTTAAAATCATCAGGCTTAATAAGCCTGCGTGTTATCTCAAGTCTTGATGCTATCATCTCCGGTATGCCGATATCAACTGTAACAAGCCTTCCTGTAAAGGCTCTCCCCGGGTAAACATAATGTCCCGGCTTTGCAAACCCGAATGTAACAGTGAGATCACCCTTGACCGCAGCGCCCATTATCTCGCCTGTATCCGCATTCAGGCCTGATGGTATATCAATGGACATCACATGCTTATTTGAATTATTCACCGCATTTATTATATTTTTATATACCCCTGTTACAGGTGAGTTAAGCCCGATGCCAAAAATACCATCTATTATATAGCTGTACCCTGAAAGCCTGTGAGTAAAAGCTTCAAATTCCGCATCATCAGGGATTTCAGATATTTCAATTCCGAGTTTTTCTATTACTGAAAGATTAATAAAGGCATCACCTGAAATGGCAGATCTTTCCCCTGTAATAATAACAGATACCCTCATACCAAAGTTATGGAGATACCTTGCCATTACATAACCGTCCCCGCCATTATTTCCCTTTCCGCAGATAACAAGAATTGAAGAACCTTCAGAAGGATTGAAATGATCTATGAAAACTTCTGTTGCGCCCTTTGCGGCGTTTTCCATGAGAACAACACCAGGAATGCCAGCCTCCTCTATGGTAAGCCGGTCCATCTCACGCATCTCAGAAGCGGTTACAAGTCTCATAGCTATTTCTCCAGGGTAACCATTGCAACACCATATTCATCTTCATCAGAAAGACTCACATGATAACCCGTTACACCCTCCTTTTCACATATGGAGAGGGATATCCCATGAACTTTAAGACAGGGCTTTCCGCTCTTAAGATGATATACCTCTATATCCTTCCAGAACACCCCCATCTTCATGCCTGTTCCAAGGGCCTTTGAGAATGCCTCTTTCGCGGCAAAGCGGAGTGCAAATGCCTGGTAAGGCCTGATACGTTTCAGGCAGAAGGCCTTTTCATCAGGGGTAAAGACCCTGTCAATGAACTTGTCGCCCCATTTATTTATGACCGTCTCAATGCGGGAGATCTTAACTATATCAACGCCAGTTCCAAAAATCATATATTATAAAACCTTATATTTATACATTGATGTAAATACAGTAGAATATTTTTACCACGGAGATCACGGAGGTCACGGAGTTTTTTCTTTTAAGTTTTTCTCCGTGCTCTTCGTGTCCTCCGGGGTTAATTATAAGTATGTATTTCATTCGCCACAGAATTTATGCCAAAAAGCAAAAAGACTCTTAGCTAAAAATCCTTTACCAGTTCGACCATTTCTCTTACTGCCTTTTCAAACCCAACATAGATGGCCTTTGAGACAATCACGTGGCCTATGCTGTATTCCTCTATCTGGGGGAGAACAGAGAATCTTTTTATATTTGTATAATTCAGGCCATGTCCCGCGCTTATCCCAAGGTCAAGGCTATGCGCAGTCTCAACCGCCTTTACAATCCGCTTGAACCTTTCTTCTGCTTTCAACTCGTTTCCTGCCTCAGAATATTGGCCTGTATGAATCTCAATAATATCACCGCCGATCCTGTGCGCCAGCTCTATCTGGTTAGGTTCAGGGTCCACAAAAAAACTCACCCTGATGCCTTTATTCTTTAAACTATCCACCACTTTCCTGTATTGATCAGGTTTTGCAATTACATCAAGGCCACCTTCAGTAGTAAGCTCCGCCCTTTTTTCAGGCACAAGCGTAACCAGATCGGGTTTTATCTCAAGGGCAATCTTAACCATTTCATCAACGGCTGCCATCTCCATATTGAGCCGGGTCTTCACTGTCTCCTTCAAGAGCCTCAGGTCCCTGTCATTAATGTGCCTTCTGTCTTCCCTCAGATGGCATATAATACATTCTGCACCTGCCAATTCTGCAAGCCCTGCTGCAAAAACCGGGTCAGGGTAGTCTATACCCCTCGCCTCTCTTATGGTTGCAACATGATCAACATTAACTGCAAGTTTTGCCATTCCTAGTCCTCCATAATAACTGCAAGGAGCCTCTTTTCCTCCCTCTGCATCCTTTTTTCCTCTTTCTCTGATATCTCGTGGTCATACCCCATAAGGTGCAGGAGCCCGTGCACAAGAAGCTCACACGCCCTGTGCCTCAAGGTAATTCCCATTTCAAGGGCCTCTCTCTTTGCAGTCTCAGCAGATATCACTATGTCTCCCAGCATGAGGGTATTTACATCATAACCCTCTTCATTCATAGGAAAGGCAAGCACATTGGTAGGTTTGTCCCTTTTAAGATAGCCCATGTTAAGCTCATGTATCTCTTTATCGCCTGTAATAAGTATACTCAGTTCAGAATCATCACAGCCCAAGTCTTTTAAGGCCTTCTCCATCATTCGGGCGATCAGCTCCTTTTTTAGCCCCTGTATTCTCCTCACTGATTTTATCTGAATCTCCATTTGGCGCCTTTTTTATCTTTTTATTTGTTTCAGTTTCAGGGTATTCCACCCTCTGATGAAATATCCCGCTTAAAGTCTTGTTAAAACTCTTTGCAATTTCATGAAGGTCTTTAAGAGTGAGTTCGCATTCATCGAGCTGACCATCTGAAAAGACCTTGTTGATAATCTTCTGTACTGTCCCATTAATCCTTGCAGGGGTCGGATCAGGCAGTGATCGTGATGCGGCCTCGACCATATCAGCCAGCATGACAAGGCCAGCCTCCTTGGTCTGTGGTTTAGGCCCGGGATACCTGAAATCATCCTCATTAATTTCAATCCCTTTTATGCTTTTGCTCATGGCCTGCTCTTTTGCCTTCTGGTAAAAATAGGCGATCAGCCCCTTGCCCTGGTGCTGCTCAATAATATCTGTAATCTCCTGACCAAGTTTATGCTGTTTTGCAAGTTCAACACCATCCTTTACATGGGCAATAAGAATAAGGCCGCTCATGGAAGGGGAAAGCTTTTCGTGCCTGTTTTCACCACCCATCTGGTTTTCTATAAAATAAAGGGGCTTTTTCATCTTGCCTATATCATGATAATAGGCGGCAACCTTTGCCAGCAGAGGGTTGGCATTTATGGCCTTGGCAGTAGCCTCAACCATATTGCTCACAATAACACTGTGGTGATATGTACCAGGGGCCTGTACCATAAGATCCCTTAACAGCGGCTGATCAAGGTTAGCAAGCTCAAGAAGCTTCATATCTGTGGTAAAACCAAAGGCCATTTCAACAAGGGGTATAAGACCAGTTGAGATCACACCTCCTAAAATACCACCCAGGAAGGCCGCTATAACAGCAACCAGTACCTCAACCGTGAAAAACTGCCCGTAGATGAATTCTATTGCAAGGCATAAGAGGATGTTCATAAGGCCAATCTTGAGCCCGATCTTGATCAGTATGCCCCTTTCCCTGTATTCACGCACGAGGTATGAGGCATATAAACTCCCTGCAAAGAAGTAGATCAAAAATTCAATATTCCCGTCGATTATAAGTGAGGCAAATATGGAAACAATCAAAGAAAAGAGCATGGCCATATTAATACCCTGAAAAACAGTTATCAGTATGGCGCCGAATGTAAGGGGAAGCGCAAATAATAATGCCCTTGCGCTGACATCATGAAAACCCCTTGCCATCTCCTCGGCTATAAAATTAAATGCCCATGAGAATATGAAAACGCTCAGGAGTGTTGCTGCGCTGAATATCAGGTGCCTGTTGTCACGACCTGAGGGTTTGTATTTTTTAAACCCGGTGATATAGATCACCGAAAAAAGAATGGCCAAAAGAGCGGTCATACCCGGGATGCGGCTTAAGATATTTTTACCTTCAATTGTCTTTGTCACCTCAGCCAGCTTTGCAAGGTGGCTGTACCCTACCCTTTCTCCTTCCCTTACTATCATCTCCCCGCGCTTTACCTGATAGTATGATTCCTTGACAGCCTTTACAGCCTCATCTTTTCTAAGCTCTGTTTCCCTCTTGTTGAATGTAACATTCGGCTTGATAAGAATACTCGCAATGTCAACAGCAAGGTCAGCGATCTCCTGAGGGACCTCCTCCTTTATAAGATCATTTTTACGTGACTCCACATGTTTGATCGCACCCTGGATATCATAAAACCTGGCAGGGTCTGTTACCTGTTCCTCCTTCTGAGTCTGTATACTCTGAAGCGCTATCCCCTTCTGTATCTGTGTAGCCAGAACTGAATGGTTACCTACCACTCCTCTTCTGAACACCTCGTTTAACAGCCTGTAAATGCTGCTTTCAAGGATCGGAGGGCTGCCGCTCAACAAGAGCCTTTCATAGAGTTTTTCATCATATGTGATTTCAATAGTGCGGAAAAACCTCTCTGCTGTTGATTTTTTAAGTTCATTTATATCAACAGGAATATCCTCTTCCTGCACAGGCGCAAGGGGGTCTACCGGATGAACGGTAACCAGGTTCCTTATATCCGCCATTGCTTCGTTTAATCTCAGCCTGATGTTAGATGCAGATGGATCAAAATCATATACATAGGGGACACCCTGGGCCGCCTTGATCCTCTCCTTTTCGGTTGTTTCACTGTTTTTAACAAGGATATCAGCAGGGGCCTTGATATCTGCCTCTGCTATATCTCCCAGCTTATACTCCTGAGGCTTTTTCATAAGCCCTGGATGCAGAAAAATACTGATAATGATGCTCAACATGATCAGGGTTATCCACCTAGTAAAATCCTGATGGATCTGTTTTTTAGATGGTTCTTTTCCCATTGCTGATATCTCTCTGTTTATCTTTTTTGTCATAGGCATCAATAATCTTCTGAACAAGGGGATGCCTTACAACATCATCCCTTGAAAAATAGGTAAAATTTATACCCTTTATACCTTTAAGAAGTTCAAGCGCCTCTACAAGGCCTGAATCCTTTCCTGCAGGAAGATCGGTCTGGGTAATATCGCCGGTGATTACTGCCTTTGAACTGAAACCCAACCTTGTAAGAAACATCTTCATCTGCTCGGCTGTAGCATTCTGAGCCTCATCAAGTATTACAAAAGAATCATTAAGTGTGCGTCCCCTCATAAAGGCAAGAGGCGCTACCTCAATAACACCCTTTTCCATAAGGTTTGAAGCGTCATCAAAATCAACCATGTCGTGTAGCGCATCATATAAAGGCCTCAGGTAGGGGTTTACCTTTTCGCTCAGGTCACCGGGCAGGAACCCCAGCCTTTCACCCGCCTCAACAGCAGGCCTTGCCAGTACTATCCTCCTTACCTCTTTTTTGATAAGGGCCGAAACCGCCATTGCCATTGCAAGGTATGTCTTACCGGTGCCTGCAGGGCCAATGGCAAATACTATGTCAAAATTCCTGATATTTTCTATATACTCCTTCTGGGTAGCTGTCCTGGCAGTAATAACCCTCTTCTTTGATGAGACATATACACTGTCCAGGAATATATCCTTTAGCTTCACGGAGCGGTCTTTGCTTACTATCCTCACTGCATGTTCTATATCGGTGGGGTAAAGAGGAAAGCCGTTCTTAACCAGCTCATATAGCTGCATGATGATGCTCTCTGCAAGTTCGATCTCCCAGTCATTACCTTTGAGTATAAGCTCGGTGCCTCTTGAGCTTATGGAAAGGCCAAGCCTCTTTTCCAATATCTTGATATGGGAGTTCTGCTGACCACAAAGGATATTGAGCAGTTCATACTCGCTGAAATTAATCTTTTTGGTCAGGAGAGAATTATCCGACTTTTTCTTTTCCAAAAATGCCCCTCTAAAAAAATAATAGAAAGCACTATCATAGAGTGACTGAGCTATCAAGTAAATATATATGGAAGGAGGTAAGCAGGTTTATTGTTATTAAGTTTAATTTATTTTAATTTATTTTTATAGACCTGAATGGTGACCTCTCAAAAACTATAACCTTTGGAGAATTCATGACCACACAGATAAAGCTAGGCATCAGCTCATCTTTATAATGAACTGCTGCAAGGCATCTTAATTCTCTTTCTGCCAGGGCCAGCGCCCCTCTATTTCAAGATGCAGGGTTATGCTGAGAAATGTCCTTATTAAAATAACCATACCCAGTGCAGCCAGGCTTTCAATTGTATGCTTTACAATCACTGTCCTGATTATATCCCCTGCTATTAAAAACTCCAGCCCAAGGATGATTGATCTGCCAAGCTGCCTTCTGAACATAATATATGCCTCGCCGGAGGCCGATTTTTTAAGATTTAAGGCGAATCTTATGGTCGATATGAGCGATCCTATTATAATAACAAGGACACCGGCTGCCTCAATTATATAACCTGAAATGGATATCATATCAGTGAACTGCATGGTTTCTCCTCTCAATTTATTATAATACAATCTCTATGAAATATATGAACTGTCTATGTCGAGCAGGATGGAGATTACTAAAGTGGCATTACATGTCAAGTTTTTTAATAACAAGCAGGATTGACATACAGTATTCTTATCCATATACTTCAACTCAAGGTCACAAATAATTGTTCTGCGCTTTATTTCGGGAACAGGTGTCAGGGGGGCGAGGGTCAGCAGGTCAGGAATGTCATAAACGATGGACTAATCTAAAAGGTAAAGGAATGAATATCGATATTATTATTGTCCTATCCATTTTGTTTATGACTGCGCTTTTACTTATTGTTGACAAATTGCGTATTGATATCGTTTCAGTTCTCTGTATGCTTTCCCTTGCATGGACTGGCATCCTGAGTCCCTCCGAGGTTTTGTCAGGGTTTTCATCCAATGCAGTTATAACCATGATAGCAGTGATGATCCTTGGGAGGGGCATCTCACGAACAGGCCTGATGGCAAGGTTTTCTCAGTTGACTCTTAGATTTACCGGTAGCAGCCGCCCCAGAATTATCACAGTGCTCTCTGTTGCATCAGGAATAATGTCCGGTTTTGTTCAGAACATTGGCGCAGCAGCCCTGTTTCTGCCATCAATCATGAATATCTCCCGCAGCAGGAAGATACCTGCTTCAGGGCTTATCATGCCTGTTGGTTTTGCGATTATCCTGGGCGGCTCTCTTACCATGATCGGATCAGGCCCGCTTATGCTGGTGAATGATTTCCTCACAGGATCTTCTCTTTCTCCATATAAGCTTTTTTCGGTCACACCTCTGGGTCTCAGCCTTCTCTTCTCATACCTTCTCTTTTTTTTATTGCTCAGCAAATATCTTCTTCGGCAAAACAGAACAAAAGAAGAGACAGACGGGTTACAGGCCAGGCTTTTAGAGGAATGGGGGCTCTCTTCAAACATCCGCTATTACAAGCTTAGCGAAAAGAGCCCATTGATAGGCAAATCCCTTGAAGATGCGGGGATATGGGATGAATATAATCTTAATATTATTGCCGTAAGCAGGGATAAATCTGTGGAGTATGCACCTTGGAGGGAGACCAGGTTCGACTCCGGTCAGATTGTGGCCATCCTGGGAAAGGAGCAGAATACTGAAAATTTTGCAGCCGCGCATGACCTTGTCCCGGTTGCAAGGCCCAAAAGATTAAATATGCTGGATGACACAACCGGGGCCGGATTCGCTGAGGTGGTTGTGCCTCCACGCTCCGGGATCGCGGGTCACTCCATTAAAAATTTCGGTCTGAGACGGCATTACGGGATTGAGCCGGTTCTCCTGTATCACAGGGGCGAAAAGGTAAAAGGTAATTTTTCCGATGTTGAAATACAACCTGGAGACATATTTATTGTCCATGGCCTGTGGGAGAAGATTGCTGACATGAAGAGGAGCCATGATTTTGTAATTATTACACCGATCGAAATAGAGGAAAAAGATGTTTCAAGGGCATGGATTGCGCTTTTATGTTTCGCAATTTCAGCCGGGCTGGCAGTTGCAGGGTTCTCGATTCCCGTATCCTTCATGTCAGGGGGAATTGCAATGGTTCTGACAGGTGTATTACCCATAGATGAGGCATACAATGCCATTGACTGGAAGGTGGTATTTTTTATGGCAGGGCTCATCCCCCTGGGCATAGCCATGCAGAAAACAGGCACAGCATTATTTATTGCTGAGGGCATAATTTCAAGGATTCATGGAAGCCATATCTTTATCATACTTATGGCAATATCAGGGATAACTGTGCTGTTTTCACTTTTTATGTCTAATGTGGGCGCGGCAGTTATCCTGTTTCCAATGGTGATCAGCATGGCCAGTACCATGAATATTGACCCCCGCCCACTTGCGCTGCTTGTGGCTGTCTCCACCTCCAACTCATTTATACTTCCGACTCACCAGGTAAACGCACTCTATAAGACGCCGGGAGGGTACAGAAACATGGATTATGTAAAATCAGGGGGCGGATTGACCCTGCTATATCTGGCAGTTGTTGTAACTGTAATTTACCTTTTTTATCTATAAAAGGAAGCACAAGGTTTTTTAATAATTATTATTAACAATAGACAGGAGGACACCCGATGCTTTTAAAACACTTTTTTTTAGAAAAAATCGCTCACAGTTCATATATCCTTGCAGGCAGCAAGAGCTGCGCTGTGATAGATCCCAGACGGGATGCAGACCTCTACATCAACGAGGCACGCCAAATGGGAGTAAGGATTACTCATATACTTGAAACCCACCTGCATGCGGACTTTATCTCTGGTCACATGGACCTGGCAGCAAAGACAGGGGCAAAAATATATGCGCCCAAATCAGGCAAATGCACATTTGAACATGTTGCAGTATCAGAGGGTGACAGCTTTACTATCGAAGATATGAAGCTGGATGTACTTGAGACACCGGGTCATACCCCTGAACATATTGTATATGTGGTTACTGATCAGTCGCGGGGCACCTCCCCCATTGGGGCCTTTGTGGGAGATGTAATGTTCGTGGGTGACGTTGGAAGGCCTGACCTCTTTCCGGATATTGCTGAAGAGCTTGCAGGTAAACTCTATCACAGTCTTCATGACAAGCTGCTTAAACTGCCTGATTACTGTGAGATATATCCTGCCCATGGCGCCGGCTCTCTTTGCGGAAGGGCAATGGGCGCAAAATGGACCTCTACCATAGGTTATGAAAGGAACTTTAATCCGAGCCTTAAGATTAAAGACAAGAATAAATTCATTCAGTCTCTTACCTCCAATATGCCCCCGGCCCCTGACCACTTCAGCAGGTGTAGTGATATCAACAGGAAGGGGCCTGAAATGCTTTCCAGACTTCCGGGGATGGAGGAACTCACTGCCCCCGAATTTAAAGAGAGGATGCAGGCAAAGGGGTGCCTGGTGCTGGACACCCGGAGTTATCCCGCCTTTGCCGGTTTTCACATACCAGGTTCATGGCACCTTGATATTGGCGGCAATTTCCCCACCTTTGCCGGTTGGGTAATACCCCCTGACAGGGATATCCTTATTGTGGCTGACACTTATCAGGATGCAGCCAATGCGAGGCTTTGGATGCAGCGGGTGGGCATTGACCGCACAGCAGCATACCTTGGCGGCGGTATGCAGGGCTGGATAAACAATGGATATCAGACAGGGACTATAAGCCTGATCTCAGCCGAATATCTGTACAACCTTGTAAATAAGGATAAAAAATCCTTTACGCTGGTTGATGTGCGCGCCCCCCTTGAATATGAGACCGCACATATAGAGGGTTCCGTGAATATCCCTGCCCCTGAACTGCGATTTCGCAGTGATGAAATAAAAAAGGAGAAACCTGTTTATCTCATCTGCAGCACAGGCAACAGATCAAGCCTTGCAGCCAGTATACTGAAGCAGAATGGATTCACTGATGTGTATCATGTGCCCGGAGGCATGACCGGATACAGCGCGGCAGGATATATTAAGTAAAAAAATACAAGGCTACAGGTGGTATTTGCCCAGTATCCGGTATAAAAGGAGGATATATTATGGACTGGTTGACTCAGATAAAGTGGTCTCCATATGCAGTTGGCGCAGGAATTGGTATTTTAAGCTGGTTCACATGGCTGCTCTCTAATGAACCAATAGGCTGCTCAACAACATTTGCAAGGTCAGCAGGGATGTTTGACAGGCTTTTCAGGGGCAGCAGGGTTGAAGAGAGACCCTATTTCCAGGAGGTAAAACCAGTAGTTGACTGGCAGTTCATGCTGGTCATAGCTATTATTATCGGGGCATTTGTCTCATCAATGATTTCAGGTGATTTTACCATGCAGTGGATACCCCCTGTATGGAGATTTCACCTTGGGGATAGTATTATATTACGGCTGATTATCGGGTTTACAAGCGGCATTCTCCTGGGTTTTGGTTCCAGGTGGGCGGATGGGTGCACGAGCGGGCACGGTATAAGCGGGGCCATGCAGCTTGCCGTATCGAGCTGGATCTCTGCCATCTGTTTCTTTGCAGGCGGAATTATTATGGCATGGTTTATGTTCAGGGTCATCTTATAGAAAGGAGAGATAATATACATGAAATCAAAAGGAATGAAGCTTTTATTAGGTCTCATATTCGGTATAATTTTTGGTTTTCTCCTTCAAAAGGGTGGAGTGACAAAATATGACGTTATTATAAACCAGCTTCTGTTTAAGGATTTCACAGTAGTAAAAATAATGCTCTCCGCTGTTGTTACCGGAATGGTGGGCCTGTTCGCCATGCAGGGGATAGGCTGGATCAGGCTGCGGCCCAAATCAGGCTCATGGGGCAGAAACGCTATAGGAGGGCTGATATTCGGTATGGGCTTTGCACTTCTGGGCTACTGCCCGGGAACAATTGCCGGTGCAATGGGTAATGGTTTCCTGGATGCAATAGTTGCAGGGTTACCCGGAATAATATTAGGCTCATGGCTCTTTGCTGTTGCTTACCCTATCCTGAAGAACGGAATTCTCAAAAAAGGGGACTTTGGGGATATTACAATCCCTCAGGCGCTGAAGGCAGGTAATATTACAGTTGTTATCCCCCTGGCCCTCCTGATTATGGCAATGCTTTATCTGATGGATCGGGCAGGGTTATAAATCTTTTCAATCCACGCTCCCGCGGGGGGAGCGACTTATACCCTTGTATTCAATGGGGCTTCCGTAGCAGTTTCAATCCACGCTCCCGCGGGGGGAGCGACTTGGGCTTCAGGGGTTGTGACCTGTGAAGATGTGTTTCAATCCACGCTCCCGCGGGGGGAGCGACTACAGCTTTACAGATAGCCAATATAGCCAGTAATGTTTCAATCCACGCTCCCGCGGGGGGAGCGACATGCTGTATATGGTGATAATTGGGCTGGCTGGTTGTTTCAATCCACGCTCCCGCGGGGGGAGCGACGGTATACCCATATAGATACATGCACTATGCAATAAGTTTCAATCCACGCTCCCGCGGGGGGAGCGACCCGGGCACAAAAAAGCCTATACCTGGCGGGCTTGTTTCAATCCACGCTCCCGCGGGGGGAGCGACATGATTTCACAAAATTAAAGGGAGTAAATTATGGGTTTCAATCCACGCTCCCGCGGGGGGAGCGACTTGGTGGACTTACGGTTGTAGGGTCGATC
>JAAZBV010000151.1 GCA_012513605.1 Desulfatiglans sp.
AAATATTGCAGACACACCTTCGGAAAAAGTGTCATCATCCTCTTTGTTTGATTTGATAAAAATGGCAGTTGAAAATCTCACAAAAAAATAGGCCCTTAACCTCTGGGTCAACAGTACCAGCCTTTCCGCCTTGTTCCAAAGCTGGTATGTTACCCTGTCCATTATCCGTTAAAGGTATCGATAGATGACACTACAAAACAAATTGTCTGAAATCCAACGCTTAATAGAAGCCTTTGAAATTGAGGCTGGAAAATTTCATGACATTCAATTCCATACATTTTACATTACTCAAGACGGCACAAGTGTCGACCGAAAGTTTGACCCGAATAACCATACGATCATGCTGTGGCAGTATTACGGCCCTATCAAAGATGACGAACATATTGATAAATTTATGGCCAACCTGCAAGACAGCGATCTGAAATGGGGAATTAGAGGATCTGCCCTTTCGCAGTATGGAGTCATTGAAGGTGATGCATGCAAATTGTTTGTGCGCATGGCTATTCGTGCGGGCAACCTTTTTAGTGGTGACGAAGCCTGGAACATTAAGTCGCGAATTGAGACTGTCAGTGTTAGACCTACACATTTGACAGAAGCGACTCCTGAGTGAAAAAGCTATGGGACAGGCTGTTAGCTAATTTAATTTGTTGGGAATGTAAAGCCTTAACCGGTAAATCAATGGGGATATCCTAATGCTTTTAAGTTATACAAGCACGAATCTTAAAATCTTACAGCGTTTTTACATGGATGTTTTGATCGGGCCGGATGGAGTCTGTGACTTTAATAAAACCTATTTATTGTTTTACCACATCTATCTGTCGTAATGGCGATTTTCAATATAATCCAATGAAACTTAGAAATAGGAGAAAATCATGGCAAATAAGAACAACAATTTAATCAGAACTCAAAAATTGGATGCACTGCCTGACGTGCCTGACTACCGCGACCGCTGGTATCAGCCCACTCTGGTGCCACTCAAACAAATTCTTGAACCCCCTTCCGAATCGTATATTCTTGACCAGGGTGCGGAGGGCGCAGGAAGCGTTGGGTGTTGTAGCCTACACTTTTTACAGATATATGCTTATGTATTTAAGTATGCTGTTGAACGTAATGGTTTGTGGACTCTCCTTAAAGCCCGATGGAGATAAAGAGGGGAGAGCATGTTAGGGTAGACCTGTTTACTTCCATTCCTGCTGCCAGTAACTTTCTTGTGGTCAATGACCCTGTACCTGGAGACTTGGAGCCAATAAACAGTGCCCTTGCAATATCATCCATAGTGAAAAGATTTTATCAAGCCTACAATATTGACAGAATCAACTCCAGTTTTCACACAAAAAAACAGTTCCCAATTATTTTTGCTGAAATAGACCTGTCAAGCCACCAAGAAGCATTGTCGTAAGCACCCATCCTGATATTATCTGCGTATACATCCAAAAGAGTAAAAAATATGCATAAGCCCTTATTATTGAGTTTATCGGAGCCACATAAGGAGCATTGCCCCCATATGAATATTTGTATTTATATAAAGGTAAAGTAGTATCCGGCCTCCAGCTTTCTTCTTTATGAAGATCAACTATGGGCAAGAAAACATCAATAGAATAAATTACCGGACAAAATTTAGGATAATGGGGGTATTTCTGACTAAAACCATTTTCTAATAGCTTTAATTTTATATTCGTTGGATGTATAATATCTAATGTTTTTCCAAACCAGAAAAATACAGTCCCAAGAAATATAATTAAAAGTGCCAATTTCCAAACTTTAAAAGGATTATAGCCATAATCGATTAATTTTCCTAAAACCCATAATTTAATTTTTCTTTGTAACGCTATTTTTGATTTCTGTAATTCATGGTTCATTTCAATGCGAATAGAACGTGCTTCATGGGTATGCCCCATATTATCAAGTACCGAGGCTAATGTCCGATATGGTTGTGGTGAAAATTGGTTATTTTTATTATGAAGTCTCAGCCATTCAATTCGATTTGCAGCTTCGTAAGGTGAACCATAAGCGATATTGATGTAATCAAAACCGTTTATGTCAAGACTGTTAATATTTTTCCAGACTTGTTCTTTATCTTCAAGAGTATGTGCATAGGCATTTTTTAGATCCAGGGTGCATTTTGAATTTTCCGAAATTGAATTAAAAACTAATGCCTTTTCGATACGAGCCTTTTCCAGTCGAATGAATCCATCAACATGTATAAATGAATTTTTATCAGATTTAACACTGCTTTTTTCGAGAGTAAAATCGCCCTGCACAACAGCCCTTTCCGCGTTTATAGCATTACCGTTTGTGTTTTCAAATAGCCCACCACAGCAATAGACAGGTGCAGCTATCTTTGCATTAGTGATATCGACTTCCCCTTTTGCATGAAAACCATCATCCATAAATAATGGGCCTTTAATAGTAATCCCCATAGCTGTAATCGCTTTTTTGCTGCCTGTTGTGTTTTCAAAATAGCCTCCAGAGCATTGAATTTTACCATCGACGCTTGCACCGTTTAAATTAATTTCTCCCTCGGCCCTGAAGATCGTTTTAGCCCCACATTTCGGCTTTGGAATACTGTCAAAGAACAAATCTCCATCAATATCAATCTGTTCAAGATTAAGTGCAACACCATCTTTATTTTTAAAAGAACCTCCCGAACAGTTAAAATCACCCTTAATAAAAGCATTAAAAAAATTAACCTCACCAAAAGCTTTAAAACCCCCATTCAGGAAAACTGGGGCGCCAACATTGATCCCTTTGGCAATTAATGCACAATTAGGAGGAGCACTTTCCATATTATTAACGCAATCTGGTTGATGGAACTCTCCGCCTTCACATTTTAATTGCCCTCCGATTCGTGCTCCGCATAGTTTTACCTCCCCGAAGGCTCTGAAGCAATTGTCGAGCATAATATCACCTTCAACAATTATTCGCTTTCCATTTATAGCCCATCCTTTGGGATTTGAGAATTTTCCTCCATCACAGTAAAATGAACCTTTGATATGCGCTTCCTTCAGTTTTATGCAAGTATTTACATTAAAACCCTCATTCATAAAAATGCTGCCTCCAATCTGGGCATATCGCAGATCTATCTCATTAACCATGTTTTCTTTCAGTGAAAGTCCACTTAATTTTAAATCTCCACCAATATTAATATGCTTGAAATCAAGGTTACCTGTTATTGATGGATTTTTATCAAGAAGAAGGTCTCCTTTAACAATTGCATTATGAGCTTTGATAGCATAACAATTATTACCTTTTACAAATAAACCTCCCCTTAAACTCAAAGATCCACCTATTTGGATATTATAAAAGTTTATCTCCCCTGTAGCCTTAAAGCATCTTATTTTGTCATTATCTTTCTTATCCTTATCCATCAGCACATTTCCGTCAATTATTGCATTCTGAGCTATCAGGGCGTAATTTTGTTGGCCATCATTAAATTCTGCTCCTCTGCAATTCAACTGTCCGGATATCCGGGTACTGATCAGTTGGAGACCTTCTTTAAAAGTCGCACGGGCAAATGAGAGATAACCCAACCTTGCTGAATTCAGATTTACATTAGACTTAAAAGTGCAATCATCAAAATCCAGACTGTAATCAATGGTTAAACCTTCAAGGTTAAGGTCATTCACAATAATTTTATCTCTTAATTTTAAACCATTTTTTGGGATGCATTTTGATGCTTTCGGGTCCGTTAGAAGCCATTTTAATAACTCAGAACGGATAGTCTTTTCTTCTTCGGACTCATATTCTTTCGTATCAAATTTTGTCTTTTCATCGATATTTATCCCTTTAACCTTCAATTCTTTTAGTAATTTGTTTTCTGCTTTGTATGGTTTTTCAAGAATTTCATCGATAATCCCATGTGAATTTTTATTTTTTTCCATATTCATATCCTCCCATATTTCATTTTCGAATATACAGAACTTTAATCCATGGCTTATAATGATAAACACAACAACAGTAATTCCTGATAAAGAGTTCAGCTCGAAGAGAATAGGAATTGATTAGTCTTATTAAACTTAATTTTAACTGGTCAGGAAAATTGCATCAGGATTTAAAAAAATAATTAATGAAAAATTGCTAAAGTACAATCTGTCTTAATTTACTAGGGTGAACGCGGAACGATATAAACCTTATTACCTGTTTCCGAATGTAACAGACTTAAAAAATTTGGATTATCGTTCCTTTATTATTAGATTCAGATTGTATTTTTTTTCATGATAAAGATTCTATACTATTTAAATTATCAGTGCAATGGTATAAAAGCAAATTCGAAATTAGAAGATGTTGTGAAGTGAAATTGAACGAAAATGTAACAACGCCTCCCCATTACACAAAGATTTTCGATACACAGATGTTGAAGAATAGCGCTCATAAATTTGTTGTTACACAGTGAAACCCTTAGACAAGCCTGTCAGTGTCAGAAGCCTGTCAGTGTCAGGGCTACACTGTTGACAGTAGCGACTCCTGGATAAAAAAGGCAGGGACAGGCCGTTGATTTATGTAATTTGTTAGATGATAAAATGTATCATTCGGTAAAAGTGCCAGTACATAAACGGCATAAATAAGATTCTACATGTAGAGATATTTTCACCCGGCCAGTCTCCAGGAGGGTTAATAATATTGACCAATAATAAACAACCAAAAGGAGGAAATCATGAGGCAGGTATTAGTTTTAAGGAACCCCTGTAAAATTGCCATATTGTGCATTGCGTCTGTAATTTTTCTGCTCAATTTGATAGGGTGTGCCGGTATCCCAATCACATACTATCGACCTAACAGTTAAAGGCTATAAAAAACTGGTAAAGAAGATGGAGGTGTTGACACAGCTTGAAGTGATCAAGCTAAGCGTAAGCGCCAAAGCCAGCGCACAGAGACTTGCTGAAGGCATACAGAATTTGGTTGTTGATAGCCTTTTTGCGCTGATATAGTTTAACCCGGGGCTGGGCTGTTTGCCCCGGGCCGGATAAATGCTGTCAGGTTTAAAGTGGTCCGCCGTAACTAATTCTTTCCATGAGGATGGCTACCCAGTCGCCATCTTCCATGTTCTGATAAAGTTCACCCGGACTAATTTCCATGAAGTAATAAAAAATACTGGTCTGATCAAGAAAGTAATCTGAGCCGATATATGCCTCTACTACAGTACTCTCAATCTCTGCATTTACAGGGATTGACCATCGCGTATCCCATCCAGTTACTGAAGAGAGATCCGGCATAATAAAAGTTGTCCCTGTCTGCCTGGCTGCGGATATTATACTCCTTGAAGAATAACTAATCCCGTTCATGTTCCCGCTGAAGCCTACGTGATAACCAATTGCAGTTACACCTTGAATATCAGGGATCGTCATGCCTGGGAGCAGTTTCCCTGTGCCTGTGCTCTCCGTAAAGGAAAGGCCAAAGTCATCAATCGTAAGGGAAAGTTCCAGGTCTCCTTCATCATGAAAGGGTGCAAAATAGTAAAGCATATGGTTAACGCCAGTCTGTATACCCAAGTCAAGCAGGTACGTGTCAGCGTCTGTCAGCGGTGTACCCAGGGCGGTATATTCAATATCAGTATCAAGGTCGTCTTTATCACCAAGGTCGACGAAGGTAAGATTAGAGGTCAATAACTTAACTTTGCCACGTTTAATCTCACTGTCGAGCGGGTCTCCTGTTTCCTGATCCAGCACTGTAATTGTATAAGGACCTGAAAGCGTGATACTCCCGGCAAGATCTGCTGTGGTTATATCCTGTACAAGTGTCTCATCTGCGACAAGTTCCAGGTTCCGCATGTCAAGAAGGGTGGAGGGGTATCTGTTTCCCGATTCGGTCTGGGTAAGAACCAGATCAAAATACCCGGGTGTCAGCGATTCAGCAGTGCCAGAAAAACGGGATATATCTCGATAAAACGTATTAACAGAGAAATCAGGAAGAGATGGCCCTTCCACATTTACAGTCAATGCTGCTGTGCCGGCATTATTAATACCTAACATGGAGCTGACGTCAATCTCCGGGACTTCTGCTAAAGTAGTCTGCATGGTGGTAACATACACCTCCTGCTCCTCCCCATAAACACGGACAAGCGCCATGCTGTAACGGCCCTGGCTGTCTGTTACAACTGGTGTAAAGATACCTGTTTCTGTGAAGTCTGCCTCATCCAATGTTGTCCATTCTCCATCGCCATCCTGGAAAAGGTACATTATTGTATCGGTAAGCGGTTCATCAGGTGGAGTTATAGATTTGGAATCACTGCATCCTGCTGAAAACATAAAAAAGAGTGAAAAAAATATTATTGCGAATAATGATGACCTTTGAAAATTCTCCCTGTTAAAATTCTGAATTTTGGATCTAAAATGCATAAAAAACCTCTCAAATAATTAAGATTAACGTCAGTGTCCTCCAGTAAAAAGTTGCCTTTAAAAAATCGTAAATTAAATTTAATGATTTATGAGTATTATTTCGGCAACTAGCGCCGTAAGCTTAAGCAAAAAAGGCATAGGTTATTTTAAAATGGAATATAGAGCATGATGATGTGAGCAAGAGAAGCAGAGAGGCACAGGCTTTTGTACTAAAATGAAAAAATATTTAAGTTTAAACATTTTTTACCGATATAAACGATAAATATCAAAATTAAGTGTGTTCATTGTATTGGGCCTGGTCATAACCTAATAGCCTCGGGAGGGAAATAAGGTTTTGGATTTAACTCATGCGTTGGATCTCTGTTTTATTTTTTCCTCTTGTGTTTCAAATATCCTTTTGGCAGGGTAGGACAGCCCGATTTCTCTCTATGTCCCTAACTGAAGGTTTTCGTTTAAATTTAATTTTTTCGTATAATAATAATGTTATTTTTAAAATGGCTAATGGGCTCCTTTACGGCTTCTCAGCCTTGTTCGTTATATGGTTGTCAAGTTCACATACATTATCCTGTGTAATCCTTAATAGCTCTATTTTAAAAACGAGGCAGCAAAATGTCTGACAAGATTCCGAATAAAGAACTGCAAGAAAATATCCTTGACCTGAAAAGAATAATTGTAGAATTACGTCAGGCCGAATCGAGGTTAATCAATGAAAATAATGAACTGAAGGATATCAAAAAGTATTTTGATGTTTTAATGCAAAATACTGAAGATTATATCCTGGTCTGTGACAGGGATGGAGTGCCTCGTGCCTTTAATCGGGTTTATAAAGAGACGGTTGAAAGGCTGTTAGGTATTGAGATGAAACCCGGTGTTGAGCCATTTAAAATATCTGAAGAGGCCAGGGCAAGAGAATACTGGGAAACACTTCAGAAAAAAGCCCTTCAAGGTGAGAAATTTGTTTCGGAATTCTATGATGATATTGGGGAAGGATTTTATGAAACAATATTTTGTCCTGTAAATGAAGGGGAAAAAATAACAGGCTTTACAGAGATCACGAGAAATATCACAGATCGTAAGAAAATAGAAAAGGCTCTGGAAAGAGCCAACCTGTTCACGGCCAGTCTTCTTGAAAATACCCCTGTAGCTATCCTTGTTATCAATCTTGATAGCTCAATAAGATATGTGAACCCAAGGTTTGAAAAATATACAGGTTATACTTCAGATGAAATACTTGGGGTGAAATTCCCCTATCCCTGGATAGTCGATGACGCAACAGATGATGATATTGCAAAAAGGGTGTTAGAGGGTGTTCACCTGGGTGAAAGGCAATATAAAAAGAAAAATGGGGAATATTCATGGGTTGATATAGAGGTTACTCCTATAAAGCATAATGGAGAATTGTGCTATTTCCTGGGGACATGGATTGATATTGATGACAGAAAGCGATCAGAGATAGAAAGGAAAAAACTTGAAGAGAAACTGCATCGCTTACAGACCATGGAGTCGCTGGGCCTTCTGGCTGGTGGAGTAGCCCATGATTTAAATAATGTGCTGGCAGGTATTGTAAGTTATCCTGATCTCCTTTTATCCAACCCTTCGTTAGACGAAAAGCTTAAAAAACCTTTAACAACAATCAAAGAGGCTGGGGAGAGGGCCGCAGCAATAGTTCATGATCTTTTAACGATTGGCAGGGGTGTGGCTACTGAAAAAAAAATTCTCAATATCAATAATCTAATTGCTGAATATTTAAGCTCCCCGGAGTGTGATAAGTTACAGCAGTTTCATCCGGATGTCGCAATAAAAACTTACCTTGACAGCTCGCTGCTAAACATAAAGGGGTCTTATATACATTTAAGAAAAGCCATTATGAACCTGGTATCCAATGCGGCTGAGGCCATTCTAAATGGTGGAGATGTGATAATATCAACAAAAAACTGTTATCTTGATACTCCATTAAAAGGGTATGATGAAATACAGGCAGGCGAGTATATTATCATCGGTATAGCTGATACCGGCACAGGGATCTCATCCAATGACCTGAAAAGGATTTTTGAACCTTTCTTTACGAAAAAGGTAATGGGGAGGAGCGGTACCGGATTGGGCCTGGCTGTTGTATGGAATGTTATACGTGAACATAACGGTTATATTAATGTAAAGAGCGATAATAAAGGTACTGTTTTTGAACTCTATTTGCCGATTACAAGGGATGGAATATTTAATGAAGATTCAATGCCGCCGGTTGAGGGCATAGCCGGGAATGGCGAAAAGATTCTTATTATTGATGATGTTGAAAGCCAGAGAGATGTCTGCAGGCAGATATTGGAAAAGCTCAGTTATATTGTTTATACAGTTACAAGTGGTGAGGAGGCGGTCCGGTACCTGGAGCATAACACTGCTGATTTGATATTGCTTGATATGATTATGGCGCCCGGGATAAATGGCCGGGAAACTTATGAGAAAATAATAGACATCTATCCCGGCCAGAAGGCAGTTCTTATGAGCGGATATGCTGAAACAGAAGAGGTGAAGGCAACCCAGAAACTGGGAGCCGGAGAAATGATAAAAAAACCAATAACATTGCATAGGCTTGGAACTGCAATTAAGAAGGAATTAATGAAAGATGGTTCCCAGCCATTGACTTCTGACATATAAAGGACATTAGAGGGAAAAATATTAAATTAAAGTGCGGGATCGCAGTGGTTTGCGTCTTAAATAACATCAGTTTATATGGGATGATAACAGGACACAGGGCGTTAAAATATTTGTTCCCACGCAGAGCGTGGGAACAAGATTAAACAAGAAGGAATAGAGGAGACGCTGAGCGTCAGGGGATTCGCTCCCACGCAGAGCGCAGGAGCGAGATGATTTTACTTTTCACTTTAACCCTGGACCCCTCTTGTCCCGCTATAGCCTAAGGGCGGCGGAGGATGAACCCTTTCTTATCCTATCTCCAGTAGTCTATTAGTGTACTTCCTCCCTGGGTAACCATATTCTTTTCCCTGACTATATTTCGGTTCAGCATGAAATCCGTCACAAACCAAGTTGTCTGGCCACCACCCCCGGTAACAATTACATTTATTGAGGGTTCCATAAAGGGTTTCACTTTCTGACCTGTAGCATATATGGTCTTTTCAACATTTCCAGCAAACCATTTGATCAGATCATCCTTGGAATTATATTTGTAGGTATCCTTGAGAAGTACAGCAACAGAAGGATCCATAATGACTGTGGCTGAGTTAAATGTAAGGGCCTTCATTAAATCACCCATCCACATATAAACAGGGTACTCTCTCTTAGCCTCTGTTACGCAGGATATATATGACCAGCCGGTTGCAACGGTGATAACGCTGTCATTTTTATTAAACCCGGCCTGCACATGAAAAGGCTTCCACCCTTCAGGTAAAGCCTCTTCATTTTCAGCGATGCAGACATTGTTGTACTGCATGGTGCTTCCGAGTGTACTCCATGTGGTCTTTTTGCTGTGCAGGCCACCAATGGTCTTTGACATAATGGTATAACTGCGGCCAATAACAGAGTTAGCCAGGTTATGGGGGCCCATAACATTATGGCCGTAATTCATGCCTATCTCGTCGCGTATAGGGCCGTTGACCAGTATCATGTTGGCCATTGAAGAGGTTGAGTTGCCAAAAGGCACATGGTTGGCAAGGGCAAGTATCACTGGTAAATGTTCCGGTCTGGCGCCTGCCATAACAGCGCAGGTGGCAACCCTTTCAACTGTAATCTCACGGTTTCCACCCGGCCAGTCCAGCACCTTGATCACCTCCGTTGGATCATGAGTAGTGCCTTCCAGCATCTTTGCCACCCTTTCTTCGGTCGGAAGGACAATTGGCATATAGTCTGTCCAGTCTTTATCAATAAAATACTGCTGCAGATTTTCTTCTGTGTCAGGCCCTATGAGGCGAGGCTCAACAGGTTCCTGAGCTGCTTCAGCGGCAGATACCGGTCCTTTGTATTTTTCTTTTTCTGTTAGAGGTGAGGTAAGGGCTTCTATAAATGCCTGCATCATAGGTTTGCCACTCACTACATCTTTGCTCTCAAAGACATATTTATGATGGACAGCCTGTGGCTGACCTGCCACAGGGAAAGGAAAGCCGATGTACCTTATTGGTGATCCGTTGGTGTACTTGAAGTTGTAATTTATTGCATAATCAATAATGTTAGCTGCCGAACTTCCAACAGTGGGTATTTTGTACTTCTGTTCCAGCTCTTTACAGTTTCGGCTCACGGCCGAAGTGCAACTGTCTCAACCAGCGATGCCGAACATGGCGGCATCACCCTTTTCAGATATCTCCTTAAGGAGTTCGGGCTGATCCTGAAAATAGGAGCCCTTTACCTTTCTGGTCTCTATTTTAACACTCGGCATGTTTTTGGCAAACCATGCCTTCATCTCCTCATAAATACCGGGGGCCGCCTGATCACCTCCCCAGCCGATATCCACCAGGAATATTGTCTTTCCTTCAAGTGTATCAAGCCTGGGTGTAAGGGGTACACGATCCACCATTGTACTGGGCGGCGTTGGATTCAATACCTTGATTTTATTTTCAGCAGAGTATGCTGTGGAACATACTGCGCTGAAAAGGGTGATTAGTATTAATGACAAAATCTTTCTGGCCAATTTAATCCTCCATTTCACGGGTTGGTAAAAATTATATTTGTTCCATATTTAGAACCAAAAGTATATGTATGTTGGCTTTTTGTGTCAATAAAGAAAGGGGTTGGGGGCAGTTTGCTTTTCACTTGAACCCTGGAACCCTCGAACCCTTGACCCCTTTCTTTCCCTATCTCCAGTCATCAATGAGTGTGCTGCCGCCCTGAGTGACTATATTCCTTGCCAGCATGAAATCCGTTACAAACCATGTTGTCTGGCCACCGCCTCCGGTGACTATCACATTTATTGAGGACTCCATGAACGGTTTAACCTTTTCTATTGAGGGATAGTTGGCCTTTTCAACATTCCCAGCAAACCACTTGATCAGATCCTCTTTTGTATTAAATTTATAGGTATCCTTCAGAAGTGTTGCAACTGAAGGGTCCATAATTACAGTGGCCATTGGCATGGTAAGGGCCTTCATCAGATCACCCATCCACATATTTACCGGGTACTCCCTCTTTGCCTCTGTTACACAGGATATATATGACCATCCGGTCGCCACAGTCAGGACGCTGTCATTGGGTTTGAACCCTGCCTGTACATGGAAGGGCTTCCAGCCGGAAGGTAATGCCTCCTCGTTTTCAGCTATGCATACATTATTGTACTGCATGGTGCTTCCGAGTGTGCTCCATGTGGTCTTTTTACTGTGCAGACCACCGAGGGTCTTTGACATAATGGTGTAGCTGCGTCCAATAACCGAATTTGCCAGGTTATGTGGTCCCATAACGTTATGGCCGTAGTTCATGTTTATCTCATTACGAATGGGCCCATTAATAAGTATCATGTTAGCCATGGATGATGTTGAATTTCCAAAGGGTACATGCCTGGAGAGTGCCAGGATAACCGGCAGGTGCTCCGGCTTTGCGCCCGCCATAACAGCGCAGGTAGCAACCCTTTCCACTGTTATCTCACGGTTTCCACCGGGCCAGTCCAGCACCTTGATGACCTCCTGGGGATCATGTGTAGTGCCTTCAAGCATCTTTGTCACACGCGTTTCAGTCGGAAGAATAATGGGCAGATAATCTGTCCAGTCTTTATCTATGAAATACTGCTGCAGATTTTCTTCTGTGTCAGGCCCTATGAGGCGCGGTTCCACCGGTTCTTTTGCGACTTCCTCTTGAGGCGCAGGCCCCCTGTATTTCTCTTTCTCTGTAAGAGGGGCCGTCAGGGCTTCGACGAATGCCTGCATCATGGGCTTGCCGGTCACTACATCATTGCCCTCAAAGACATACTTATGGTGGATCGCCTGAGGCTGACCTGCCACAGGAAAGGGGAAGCCGATAAATCGAATGGGCGACCCGTTGTTATACTTGAAATTGTAATTCAGCCCATAATCAAGGATATTCGCTGCTGAACTTGCTACAGTGGGGATATGGTACTGCTGTTCCAGCTCTTTACAGTTTCGGCTCACGGCCGATATACAACCGTCTCACCCTGCTATCCCGAACAGGGCAGCATCACCCTTTTCACCTATTTCCTTCAGGAGTTCAGGCTGTTCATCAAGGAAAAAGCCTTTGGTCTTTCTCATTTCTATCTTCACACCCGGTATATTTTTTACTAACCAGTCCTTCATTTCTGCATAAATGCTGGGTGCAGCATTCTCGCCTCCCCATCCGATATCCACCATGAATATTGTTTTTCCTTCAAGTGTATCAAGCCTTGGTGTGAGCGGTATGCGGTCAACCATTCTGCTTGGCGGAGTAGGGTTCAATACCTTGATCTTTTCTTCAGCAGAATATGCTGTAGAACACACAGCAACAAGCAGAAGAATGAATAATGCCGAACATATTTTTGTAGCCAAATTGTACCTCCATTTCAAAAAAACGATAAATATAAATAATTGTTCCCTCTTTAGAACCAGAAGTATATTGATGAGGTTATTCTGTGTCAAGATGTATAATCAGCTCTTTTACTAACCCCCTTCCCTTGTTATCCGCGCTTTCGCTGTTAAGTGTATATCCTTTACATAAGAGATTATGATGTTTGTAATTGTCTATTTGATATGTTACTATCTGGCACTTTCTGTGAAATCGCATACAGGAGACCTAAACATGAAAAAACTATTTATTTTTTTGCTTTTGGTGCAGGTTTTTTTTGCGCTCCCTTCCCAGGGTAGTGAATTATCAATAGGGAAGATCAAGACGCTCACGGGAACTGTTTCAGTCTTACGTGGTAGCAAAGAGATCATCCTCAATATTGGTGACAGTATATATCAGAATGATGTTCTTCATACTTCTGCAGACAGTGCCGCAGGGATTATCTTTGAGGATGACACGATTTTAACACTTGGCCCGAAGACTGAACTGGCGGTTGATGAATATCTGTTTGCCCCTGAAAAAGGCGGCCTGTCAATGTTTATTCGCATGCTCAGGGGGACCGCATCATATATTTCAGGGATCATTGGCCGCCAATCACCGGAATCTGTGAAATTCCAGACGCCTGATGCTATTATTGCTATCCGTGGCACCCATTTTCTGGTCAGGGTCAAGGAATAACATGAATGCCTGTCGAAAACAGAAATGTTTTATGCAGTTACTTGAACAGGAAAAATCATAAACCATCTTAAGAGTTTTTTACTGTAAAAGGCCCGATCAATAAAACAATCTCAAAGGAAGGTGTGGATGTTATGAAAAACTATATATACATCATATTATCTTTACTGCTTGTTTTCATTTTTTACGGCTGCGGAAAGAAAAACAGCGTTGTGGTTCTGATGCCTAATCCTGATGGCACAGTAGGAAAACTGGAGGTGTCCAATGAAGGGGGCAGTCAGTTCCTTGATAAGACCAACCAGGCGGTTGAGATAAAGGATAATAAAACAAGGCCAGGTGAAGCTGTTATCATGAGTGAGCAGGAAATCAAATCTACCTTTGAAAACGTTTTGGCAATACAACCTGCTATGCCTGAGAGGTTCATACTCTATTTTGAACAAAATTCCGATAAGCTGACTAGTGAATCCAGCACCCTGGTAGCTGAAATTTATTCGAGCATAAAGAAAAAAGGTTCACCTGATATTGTTGTTTCAGGGCATACGGATACGGTGGGAGAAATGGAGCATAACTACCAATTATCCATTAATCGAGCCCGCGCAGTATATAATATCCTGGTTAATGGTGGTGTTGATCCCTCAACTGTAAAAGTAACATCCCACGGTGAAGGAAATCCTTTCATCAAGACCGGAGACAATGTTTCTGAGCCCAGAAATCGGCGTGTTGAAGTGGTTATTAAATAATTTATTTTACTTACGCCTGTTTTTTATGAAGACCTATGCAAAAAAATGACTGTTAACCTCTTTAAATATACATCCCTGAATAAAAGGGTGACAGGTTACATTGTATTGATATGCGGTGTTTTATTTGCTCTGCTGTCTGCTATACTCTTTGTCTCCAATCCGGATATCTTTAAGGTTATTGATCGTGCAAACTATAGTTTTCTTCTTGAAAATTTACCTGAAAGCAGCTCTGTTAACAGACCTGTAATAATTGATATAGATGAAAAAAGCCTTGCGAAATATGGACAGTGGCCCTGGCCGCGTTATCTGATTTCAAGGCTGCTTGAAAATATTCTCGCCCTGAAACCATCAGTAATCAGCCTTGATATGATCTTTTCTGAGCCTGACAGGACATCTGTCAGCTCAGTAATAAAAGGGCTCAAGGGATTTTATGGCCATGAGATTGACCTTAATAACATCCCCGATAGAATAGTAGATAATGATCTTGCCCTGGCAGATGTACTCAATAAAGGGCCATTTATACTTAGCCATCAATTCCGGTTTGGTCAGAATAAAGAGGAGCCAAAATTTTTAACCAACCCTGTCAGGGTATCTTTCCTTCATAATAATAGTGACAGCAAAGAGGCCAGCAGGATACCTGAAAGTTACAGTGTGGTCAGTAACCTGAAACTGTTATATGGGGAAACCGAGTCATCAGGATTCAGTAACTCTGTCTCAGATGATGACGGTATACTTAGACGTATCCCGCTTCTTATCAGATACCATGGTGATATATATCCAAGCCTGGCGCTCGCCTCAGTTTTAAAATATAAAAATGTTAACAATATTGTATTGAAAATTGAAAATGGTGTCTTGCAGTCAATTAACTATAAAAGCGCAGCAATTCCGGTAGACCCAAATGGTAATCTCATGATCAGGTTTCATGACCCGGTAATGAGTTATGATTATTTTTCCGCATCTGATATCCTGGATGGCACTGTTAATCTGGATAGACTGGAAGGACGAATTGCATTTGTAGGTGCATCTGCTTATGGTCTGGAAAGCTTCCAGATCACAGCTTCAGGTAAGGTTTATACGGGGGTAGAGGTGCATGCTACTGTTGTTGATAACTTACTCTCAGGAAATTTAATTTCTTCTCCGGGATGGTCCAATGGGGTTATCCTGCTGTTAATTCTCATCCTGGGGATATCCCTGAGTTTTACTTTAGCATACAGAAGCAACACATTCAGCATTTTTATTGTTTTAGCATCTATATTTGCAATATTACTCTTCTCTCAACAACTGCTTTCCAGGTCAGGGATATATATTAAGACAGCATTCCCGGTGATAACAGCAATTTTTATTTACCTGTTCCTGACAATCTTTAAATATTTTATAGAAAAAATGAGGGCTGAAAATGCACTGAAAGAGAGCGAAAAACGCTTTAGAAACCTTTTTAAAAAGGCCCCTGTGCCCATGTGTTATATTTCCCGTGATAACAGGGTCATCGATA
Organism: Desulfatiglans sp.; assembly: GCA_012513605.1. NCBI lineage: Bacteria > Pseudomonadati > Thermodesulfobacteriota > Desulfobacteria > Desulfatiglandales > Desulfatiglandaceae > Desulfatiglans > Desulfatiglans sp. The sequence goes on from JAAZBV010000151.1 coordinate 15,732, forward strand.
TCAATAATAGCTTCACAGATATCACCGGATATACCTCTGAAGATATTCAAAACCTGCCTGATGCAATGGGCATTCTCTTTGAAAAGAGGGAGGAGGTAAATAATGGAATATCAAAATGGTTATCAGGGTTGAAGCAGGCCAATGCTGATTGCAGTCCCGAATCAAGAGAATGCCAGGTCAGATGCAGAGATAACAGGATTCTCACAATGCTTGTAGATGCTGAATCAGTAGGTGATAACTTTGTAGTGAGTCTATTTGATATTACAGGCCGCAAACAGGCAGAGGCACAGCGTGAAAAATTACAGGCTCAAAATTATCAGTCTCAGAAACTGGAGGCCATTGGGAGTCTTGCCGGAGGGATAGCCCATGATTTCAATAACATGTTAGGTATTATCATCGGGTATGCTGAGTTATCCATAATGCAAGCAGAACCCGGTGTAATTGTAGATGAAAATCTTCATAAGATAATTGATGCGGCAAAACATTCAGCCAGGTTAACGCGACAGTTGCTTGATTTCGCTCGCAGGCAGATGATCAACCCTGTTGCAATGGATCTGAATAAATCGATAGAAGACTCACTGGATATGATGCGCCGTCTTATCGGTGAAAATATTGTTCTGGAATGGCATCCATGCAAGGATTCATGCATCGTAATGATTGATCCTCCTCAATTGGATCAGATACTCCTCAACCTGTGTGTCAATGCAAAGGACTCTATCAGGGATGTAGGAAGGATTACAATTGAGCTCTCCATAATTAATTTAGAAAAAAATCTCAATGAGTCCGGGTTTGATATCAAAACTGGTGAGTATGTCTCTCTTTCCATCTCAGACAATGGCTGTGGAATGGATGAAGAGGTATTGAAGCATATTTTTGAACCATTTTTCACAACAAAGGAGTTAGGCCATGGAACAGGTATGGGGCTCGCTACAGTGTATGGCATTGTAAGACAAAACAAGGGGACTGTTTTGGTGAATAGTCTGCCTGGTAAAGGCACCTCCTTTAAAATACTGCTTCCTCGCCATTTTGACAGCGTTACAACCCCGGAAAAAATTGAAAAGAAGGTTACCAAAGGTAATAATGAGACTATACTTGTTGTTGAAGATGAGCCTTCCATCCTGGAACTTATAAAAACAATGCTCGGGGAGTATAAGTATACAGTACTTGATGCAGCGAGCCCAGAGCAGGCCATCAATATCGCGCTGAAAGATAACCGCATAGTTCTTTTAATCACCGATATGGTTATGCCTGGCATGAGCGGGAGGGATCTCGCAGATAAGATTTTAGAAATAAGGCCGGATATAAAGATTTTGTTTATGTCGGGATATGCAAACAATATCTCCTCTATCGGAAATAGCAGGGATAAAAAAATTAATTTTATTCAAAAACCATTCACTATAAAGGATATGGCATTAAAGATCCGTGAGGCACTGGATCACAATCAATAATTTTTACAGGCATTATCTATACTTCTAGCTGGAGGAGACTCTTATTTATGACAAAGAATCCGAAAGACTGGTATAACATTATCGTTCCAATTAAGCAGGAGATGCCTTGTTTGATTATTGATATTGGTCCGCCCGATTTATACATTAAAATTACTTGTAACAAGCTGTACTATTATAGTAAGACTAACATGGCGAGGAAGTTTTTTATAACTCATTGAATTGTAATATTTAAAATCCGGTTTATTTACCCATTATGTGTTTTAAATCTAATATAGGGAGGAAGGCCATTGGAGAATAACCATGAAATAATGGATGTGGATGTGCTTTTTGTGGGTGGAGGTATTGCATCTTTGAGCAGTGCCCTGCATCTTACTAACCTTATCAGGAATTATAATGAAACAAAGAAGGATGATGGGGCAAAAAATCTGGATGAGGTCATGATAGCTGTATTGGAAAAGGGACCTTTCCCTGGGGCACACGGGATATCCGGCGCTGCAATAGACCCCACACCGCTAAAGGAGCTTGTCCCCGATTACCTTGAAAAGGGCGCACCTATAGAGGGTAATGTCGAAAAGGAGACAGTCTATTTTTTGACTGAGAAAGAGAATTATAAACTTCCGATGAACATGGCCCCAAAAGGCCTCAACCCGCTTAATAACCATGGAAACTGTATTGTTTCTATTTCAAGACTGAATGCATGGCTTACAGCTCTTGCAGAGGAAAATGGCGTTAATATATTCCCCGAGTTTCCGGGTGTTGAAGTCCTTTATGAAGGAAGTCGTATCATAGGCGTAAGGACAGGGGATAAGGGCATTGCCCATGATGGCAGTAAAAAATCCAATTTTGAGCCGGGGATAGACCTTCATGCAAAGGTCACCGTATTTGGTGAGGGATCAAGGGGCAGCCTTGTAAAAACAGTTTTTAGTCGCTTAGGCCATGGTGCAGACAGGAACCCTGCAGGGTTTGAGATTGGAGTAAAAGAGGTATGGGAGCTCCCTGAAAAAAGGGTTGAACCCGGTGAGATCATTCACACAATGGGCTATCCTTTAAAATCTGATACATTTGGCGGTGGTTTTATCTATGGCATGAAAGAGAACAGGATAAGCATTGGTCAGCTTGTAAGCCTTGATTACAAAGATCCCTTCCTTGACCCACACAGGGAGTTTCAGCGGATGAAGATGCACCCGTTTATAAGTGCACTTCTTAAAGATGGTAAAATGGTTCAGTACGGGGCAAAGAGTGTACCTGTGAGCGGTTACTATTCTGTGCCCAGGCTTGTATTTGATGGCGGTATGATCATAGGGGATTCGGCAAACCTGTTTAATGCCATGATGATTAAGGGTGTTAACCTTGCCATGAGATCAGGCATGATAGCCGCAGAGACAATTTTTGAAGGACTTGTTAATGATGATTTCTCTCTTGATCGTCTTGAAAAATACAGCCAGAAGCTGGTAAAGACAAAGGAGTATAATGATTTATATAAAACCCGCAATTTCCATCAGGCAATGGAAAAGGGGCTCTATTTAGGCATGATGACAGCAGGGCTTCAGCATATTATGGGAGGAAGCATCTTCGGGATTCGCCTTGAATCAACACCCGATCATACACACCTTAAAACGGTTAAAGAGCTGTATGGCAGAGAAAATATTACTGATCAGGAAAAGGGTGATATAAAATATGATGGGAAAATAACATTTGACAAGGAGACGGATGTTTACTATTCAGGCGCAACCCATGAAGAGGATCAGCCGCCGCATCTTCATATAAAGGATTATAACATATGTTATACCCAATGTGCGGCTGAATACCAGAATCCCTGTGTAAGGTTCTGCCCTGCGCAGGTATATGAAATGGAGACTGAAGAAGGGACTGGCAAAAAACATCTGAAACTGAATTTTTCCAACTGTGTCCACTGCAAGACCTGTGATATCAAGGACCCGTATGAAAATATCACCTGGGTGGCGCCCGAAGGCGGCGGGGGTCCGAAATACAGTATGATGTAAAGCGGAGCAGGGGGGCATGTTTTTATTTATCTGGAGGAAGTTATTTAATGAGTATTAAGGTTGATCCTGGTTTTATAAAGGATCTCAGAGAATTTGGTCTTAATGATGCAAATAAATGTATGCACTGCGGAAATTGTACGGCTGTCTGCCCGCTTTCAGAAAACGACACCACCTTTCCGCGAAGATTAATCAAATATGCACAGATGGGGATGAAAGAGAAGATATTACAGAGCCCTGAGCCATGGCTTTGTTATTACTGCGGTGACTGTTCTGATACCTGTCCAAGGGGGGCAGACCCCGGTGAATTAATGATGGTGATGAGGAGATATCTTACATCACGATATGACTGGACAGGGTTTGCAAAGAGATTCTATGCATCGAAAATATTTGAACTGACCGCTGTTATTGTGGTTGCAGTAATCGTCGGCCTGCTCCTTGTTATGTTCAGGGCAGATAACCCCAACATGAAGCATGCCTATCTGAACTCTGTTTGGCCTGCTGGTGCAATCGAGATAGCAGACCTTATAATGGCCTCTGTCCTGAGTATCCTGCTTTTGAGCAATACCTTCCGCTGCGCAAAATTTGTTATGGGAGACCTCCTGTTCAAGGTGCCTCTGCGCCTATATTTACGAAATGCACGTGAGCTTGTTGTCCATTTTTTTACCCAAAAGCAGTTTAATAAATGTACAGACAGAAGACAGTGGTTTGTGCATCTTATGATAATGACAGGTTATGCAACAGCATTTATGCTTGTCGCTGTTTTTCTTGCAGGCGGGATACATGTTATAGGTTTATCTTCAGAGCATCTGATGTTTCAGAGGGATATCGAATACCCGATCTATCACCCCTGGAGGCTTCTGGGTTATTATGCCACATTTGCTATTATGTACGGCACCACCTATGCGATTATAGGGAGGCTGAAAAAAAAGAAGGCCCCATATAAAAACAGCCACGGGACAGACTGGATGTTTTTGATCCTGCTTCAGTTAACCACGTTAACAGGCATATTTATTCATTTTACAAGGCTCCTTGACTGGCCAATGACCACATATGTAATGTATGTGATTCACCTGATGGTTGCTGTTCCCATGCTTGTACTGGAGGTGCCCTTTGCAAAGTGGGCGCATCTGGCATTCAGGCCGGTAACAAGTTTTCTTGTGAAGGTAAGGGCAGATTACAGGATTGAAAAGGATGGTTACGCCTAATGGTTTTAAGGTTTAATGGGGTCATATTAAAATCGGCTTTACATCAGAATATTGCCGTCTCAAAGCTCTTTGACATAAAGGCAGCGTAATCCCCTTGCTGTTTTCGTTTCATAGGCCTTTTCATTGTATTTTTTGGTATATGATATCCCCATGTATAGGGATTTTTTTAACCATTAAAAAGTACCTCCTTTAAAGACGGATGTTTCGGCGGTCTGACAAACAATAAACAGATCAGCCCTATTGTCATAAGGATAGCTGCGATCTTCCAGAAGAGGAAATAATTCCCTGCTACATCTCTTATCTGTCCGCAGATAGGTGCCCCGGTGCTCCCTATCAGGGTGCCAATAGGCGTAGTGATGCTCGATATCCTTGGAAAGTTGGTCACACCAAAATAGTTTGGTATAAGGTTCATCATGGCAAGGGCATTAATCCCTGCCCCTATGCCTGCAAATACCGCATATGTATAAACAATGACCCTGGAAGCGTCAGCGAAAACCATTAGAATGTAGCTTATTATACTCGCAGAACAGCCGATTATAATCAGTTTGCGTATATCATATTTTAACCCGGCGAAACCAATAAACATCTGCCCCAATACCATCACAAATGATATAAGACCCATAAAGAGGCCGGCCTCTGTTCTGGGAATGCCCAGGTCATTAAGAAAAGAGTATCCATGACCCATTATACCGCCTACAGCAAACCAGTTAAGCACATTAAAGGTCAGAAGAAGCCACATAGTACGGGTCTTAAATGCCTCTCCTATGGTAAAATCCACGGTTGTCCTGAACACCTTTGATTTGTTCTTCTCTTCAAATTGACCGGAGATATTGCTGTTATTTTTTGCAGGGCTTATGCCATCAGGAACCTACCCCAGATCCTTGGGATAATTCCTTATAAAGATACCTGGTACAACCAGAGCAAAGACAAAATATATGGGCATTATTGACAGATAGGTAGAACGCCACCCTATCTGGCCTATTGTCCATGTCACTATAGGGACCATGATCATGCCTGCAATCCCCATGGCCATCATGCTTGTGCTGATGACAAGTTATGAATTTCCTGCTTTCTATCAGATAAATACACTGCTTACAAGAGGTCTGATTTCACAAGTCGCATAAATTATTTGATTTATAAATATTTTCGGTATAATTTTATATTACTGACTGAATAAACATTACATCAAAATGAGAGCAATTATGAAAATTACAAAAATCGAGTGTACTCCATTGTCGATCAAGTTTGTTAAACCTATCATAATGTCCGGTGGTCCGGTTAACTGGGCCCATACTGTGTTATTAAAGCTCTATACAGATGAGGGAATTACAGGTATTGCAGAATGCGGGGACACCTCCATGTGGTACATGGGGGAAAGCCAGGAATCGATCCTGCATAATGTCGGTTATATCTACGGGCCACAGGTACTCCTGGGCGAAGACCCATTTAAAATCGAAACCATAATTGCCAGGATGGATAAATTAGTTTACCGCAACTACCACTCAAAGGCCCTTGTTGATTATGCTTTGCATGATCTGGTAGCAAAGGCGATGGGGGTGCCGCTATACCAGTATCTTGGTGGCCGTGCAAATGAAAGGATAGAACTTGCTTATGTGATGTCTTCGGGGACCCCTCAGGAGGTGGCTGATAATGCACGCAAGCTTGTCAGCGTGGGCTATAAGGGGCTTAAACTGAAGGTGGGTCATAATATTATCGAGGAAGATGTTGAGATGGTGGCCGAGGTACGCACGGCAGTAGGCAGCAGTGTGAATGTCATGACTGATACAAATGGCGGCTGGGACTATATGCGTGCTCTAAGGTTCCTTAAACAGGTTGAAAAATATGATGTCTTTCTGGCAGAGCAGCCTATTCCCCGCTGGGACATAGATGGCCTCGCGCGTTTGCGCCGTAAGACATCTGTGCCAATCTTTGCTGATGAGGCAGCCACAGAGCTGAATGACCTGGTGAAGCTGGCGCAGCGGGATGCCATAGACGGATTCTTCCTCAAGGTGCCAAAGGCGGGTGGTATCCACAAATCTAAAAAATTCGTGGCTGTTGCAGAGGCAATGGGGCTTAATGTAATGACCGGGTGCATGATCAATTCAGGTCTGGGTGCTGCCGTGGAAGCCCATTTCCTGTGCTCTACAGAATGGCTTGGAAGGATTGAGCAGGAATCCATCGGGCCGCTCAATATGCATGATCTTCTGGAGACAGATGGCGGCCCGATTCCAAATGACCTCGGATTAAGTTCACCTCGTTATGAAAAGGGCTATCTCTATCCACCAGAAGGAATTGGCCTTGGGGTTGAATTGAATGAGGCCATTATTCCGAAGTTGAAGACTGAGGGTAAGACCCCGATAGTCATAAAGCTTTAGTTGAAAAAGATGAACTTCCAACGTTCAACATCCAATATTCAATGTAAGGCAAAACAAATTTTCCTTTCTTTGTTTTATTGAAAGTTGGAAGTTCGATGTTGGACGTTCATGTTTTATGAAGATTAATAATGCATTATTCTTCCTTCCTCGCTACAATTACATCCCTTTCCTTAATAACACGATCCACCCTGTGCACCATATTCTCATATACCCCGCCCTCAAGTACCATGATTGAGGTTGTATCCTTAATAAGGTTTATCATCTCTTTACGGGTAAAACGGGATGAGTCCCATGACATTACAATGCTGCCTCCGGGTACAAGGAGTGATTTCCACACCGGAAGTGCTTTGGTCAGGAGATCTGTTATGCGACCCCAATGCTGTATTCCGTAGGGGAGGTCAGTTACAATAAAATGGGGTTTTTTTATTCCGGTAATAAGGCTGGGTGACTCTATTGTATCGCCATTAATAATCAGGCATTTTTTCTTGTCTGCCCCAATAGTAAACCAGTATTTCCTGCCTGATTTTTTAAGCCTTTCCTCCTTAAAAATACAAGGTATTTTCTGTTCTTTTGTGTACTGTTTCAGGAATGTCCCGGTAGATTGTACATCATTTAAGTTCTTTTCAACCCCGATAGCCTCTGCCCCAAGATAAAGGGCCGTAAAAAGGGTTGTACCACCTCCAGCAAGGGGATCAAATATTCTTAAATCATGCCATCTGAGATCTGAAAACCTGCTGCTGAATCTGGCAATATTGCACAGGAAATGTGTGAACATCTCGTTTGTTTTTCCCTTATATCTTCGTGTTATAACAAGATCATAGGGAAGAGTGTGGTTACAGGTAATCTCTAAGGGTTTTAAAAAAGGCCCGGTCATTGATCCTATGGATTCAAAATATAGAGCAAAACTATTAGTCATTGACATGTTTCCCAGCTCATAGAAAAATTTATCATCCATTTTCAGGTCATCAATTTTAAATTTCAAATATTCCTGACGTCCAAGCGTAACTGTTTCAATAGACGATAGATTTTTCCCTGCCGGACTTAAACAAAGCTCTACCGGTGCAAGGGTGCCTGCAATGCTGCTGTACTGGGTGCTTCTCTGAGGAGAAATTTGGGCTATGATTTTGGGCATATGAAAATTAATAATCGATTTTATAAAAAAAAACTTGACTGATTCTCTCCAGTGGTTTTTATAAGTGGCTTTTATATCAACTGGAAGTTCATATGGTCAATTAAAATACGTACAGGAGGATTGTTAAATAATATGAAGGAACGTACCTTATCAATAATAAAACCGGATGGAGTGGCAAAGAACCTAATTGGTGAAGTAATCAGAAGGATAGAGTCAAAAGGGCTGAAGGTAATAGCAGCAAAGATGATTTCCATGAGCAAAAAACAGGCACAGGGTTTTTATGCTGTGCATACAGGCAAACCCTTTTTTGACAGTGTAACAGGTTTTATGTCTTCGGGTCCATGCATGGTTATGGTACTTGAGGGCGAAAACGCCATATCAACCTATCGTGAATTGATGGGCGCAACAAACAAAGACAATGCAAAAGAGGGCACAATCAGAAGGGATTATGCAACCGATATAGAAAAGAATGTGGTTCACGGCTCTGATTCACCCGAAACAGCGGCATTTGAGATCGGTTACTTTTTTAACGGATTGGAAATACAGGCCTAATTAAACCTTCAGGAGACTTGTATTAAGCAAGTCTCCTGTTTGTAAGCTTCCTGTAATAACAGGCAGAAAAATCTAATAAAGGTGTGAATATTTTCTTATTCTACCTCATCTGATTTGGCTTTTTCACCCTTCAGTTCCCTGAGCTCTTCCTTAAGGCTTTCAACCTCATTTTTTAAGGTTGCAGCTTCTTCATTTGTGCCGTCAGAGGCGGTTTTATCTTTTACCTCCTCTAATCCCAGGTACGCTGCTAATGCACCGCCCAGAATAAGCAATATAGGCAGAGTGCCCATGACGACCTCTAAAAATGACCCACGCCAGAAAATTAGTAATACAAGCCCCAAAACAAGTGCTATTAAGCCGCCAATAAGAGATGCCATAAGTTTCCTCCTTGAATAAGATATATATTATAAATTTTTATAACATAATAAAAAAAATGCAGCAATATTTTATTATGGATAAAAAACTTAAATGAATTCAGCTTTCTATATTTATGAGCATGAAAAAATTTTTAAAGAAATTCATAATTTATTTGCATTTTAAGTGGATAGAATATAGTCAGGGATATCATCTTAACAGGATGTGTTGAATGATAAAAATTGGAAATCAAAGAAAATAAATGAAAATAGAAGGAAATACTCAATTTGAATAGATATTATGTCTTTATTGCTTATTATCGGTATTGATATATTTCATATATAAATTTATCTTCCGAGATTCATTTTTTCTAATATGGGCCAGCGTAGCTCAGCTGGCAGAGCAATTGATTTGTAATCAATGGGTCGGGGGTTCGATTCCCTTCGCTGGCTCCATAATAGAAATAAAAATGGAGAGGTTCCCGAGTGGTTAAAGGGAGCAGACTGTAAATCTGCCGGCTACGCCTTCGGAGGTTCAAATCCTCCCCTCTCCACCATAAAATATAAAAGGTTTGCTTATGGCATCCCTTATTTAGGCGGGAATAGCTCAGTTGGCTAGAGCGTCAGCCTTCCAAGCTGAGGGTCGCGGGTTCGAATCCCGTTTCCCGCTCCATTTTTTATTTTAAGGGTGTTTAATATAGTATGTACTATTTGCCCACGTAGCTCAGTAGGTAGAGCACATCCTTGGTAAGGATGAGGTTCACCGGTTCGATCCCGGTCGTGGGCTTCGTAATTGTAATAAGTATTTTACGTTACTTTAAAAAATTATTAGAGTTTTCTCTTAAAGCTTATAAAGGGGGATAGCGATGTCTAAACAGAAATTTGAAAGGACTAAGCCACACGTAAACGTTGGGACGATAGGTCATATAGACCATGGAAAGACGACACTTACGGCTGCAATAACGAAACTTCT
>JAAZBV010000152.1 GCA_012513605.1 Desulfatiglans sp.
AAATATTGCAGACACACCTTCGGAAAAAGTGTCATCATCCTCTTTGTTTGATTTGATAAAAATGGCAGTTGAAAATCTCACAAAAAAATAGGCCCTTAACCTCTGGGTCAACAGTACCAGCCTTTCCCCCTTTATGAACAGGTTTCACCACAGAGAGCACAGCCGTTGTCGCCAAGGCTGTGTCGGGCCAGGGAGGACACAGAGAAAGTAAAAAATGTTTTTTGATTTAGCCTAATTTTTTCTGCCAATAATAAAACAGCCATGAGAAAGGTTTGACCCAAATGGCATTTGAATTAGCAGCATTTCAAAAAAATCTCCATATAATTCATTGATATTTTTTAACAGTATGTTATCTTCATTTCATTAGTGATACATCTCATTAGCCAATCACAGGCTGATAGCGGAACCTGTTAATAATATTTTTGAGGCTTTTAAAATGGATTTAAAACCTACCCGTGAAGAACTGGAACAAAAAATCAAAGAATTAGAAAAACTCCTTAATAACCAGGAGGAAAAAGAAAGAAAACTTCTTGAAGAGATAAGCGGGTTAAAACAGACTGAAAAATACTATAATGCCCTGATGCAGAATACTGATGACTTTATAGTAATATGCGACCAAAGTGCAATACCCCAGGCATTTAATGAAAGATATAAAGAAATAGGTAAGGCATTATTAAATACCGAAATAAAACCCGGTATGCAGCCTCATAAGATGTCTGGAAACCTTGAAGTGATAAAATACTGGACCTCTCTGCAGGGCAGGGCTTTAAATGGAGAGAAATTTTTAGCAGAATTTTTTGACAAAGAGAGAAATCAATATCTTGAAACCCTGTTCTGTCCTATTCGGGAAGGGGAAAAGGTAACAGGGTTTACAGAGATTACACGAAACATAACCGCCCGCAGACAGGCTGAAATAAAACAGAAGGAACTTCAATCTAAATTCTCGAATGCCCTGGAGATAGCACACTTAGGGCCATGGGAGTACGATCCAGCCAGCGATCTTTTTACCTTTAACGATTATTTCTACAAAATATTTCGCACCACAGCGGAGGAGGTTGGTGGATATGTAATGACATCAGGTGAATATAATAGGCGATTTATCCATCCGGATGACATTGCTTTTCTCACGGAGGAAGGAAGGAAAGCAAGCGAAACAAATGACCCCAACTATAACCGTCAATTCGAACAAAGAATAATCTACGCTGATGGCAATGTCGGATACATTGCGGTCCGGTTTTTTATCCAAAAGGACGAAAACGGCAGAACAATCAGGGCCTATGGTGTAAATCAGGATATAACTGAAACAGTGCGTCTCAGGGAAAAACTTGCACAGGTGCAGAAATTAGAGGCTATTGGCACTCTGGCAGGCGGTCTGGCGCATGATTACAATAATATATTAATGGGGATCCTTGGGAATACAGCACTTATGCTCCTTGAAATGGATACTGCTCATCCCCATTACGCTAAACTGAAAAACATAGAGCAATATGTCCAGAATGCATCGGACTTGACTAAACAGATGCTTGGTTTTGCCAGGGGCGGCAAGTATGAGGTAAAGCCTACTGACATGAATGAGCTGGTGAAAAAAAGCTCGGATATGTTTGGGCAGACAAAGAAAGAGATCACAATTCATACGAAATGGCAGGAAGATATCTGGACAGTTGAAATTGACCAGGGACAAATGAATCAGGTCTTGTTAAACCTGTATGTCAATGCCTGGCAGTCCATGCCTCACGGCGGAGAGCTTTATCTTGAAACAAAAAATATTGTTCTTGATGATAATTATGTTAAACCTTTTTATGTGGCGCCTGGAAATTATGTGAAGATCTCTGTTACAGATACAGGCATTGGAATGGACGCGGCTACACAAAAGAGGATCTTTGATCCGTTTTTCACAACAAAAAAGATGGGTAGAGGCACCGGACTTGGCCTTGCCACGGTCTATGGAATTATCAAAAATCATTCAGGCATTATTAATGTCTACAGTGAGAAAGGAGAAGGCTCGACGTTTAATATATATTTACCTGTTTCAAGTGCAGTTTTAACAAAAGAAAAGGAACCATCCTTTCATGTGTTAAAGGGCAATGAGACCATACTGCTTGTAGATGATGAAGAGATGATAATTAATATTGGTACACAACTGCTGGAAAGACTTGGTTATCGCGTTCTTTGTGCAAAAACAGGGAGTGAAGCCCTGGAAACCTATAAAAATAACAGAGGAAACATTGACCTTGTTATTCTGGATATGATCATGCCCAATATGGGTGGAGGGGCAGTTTATGATGAACTTAAAAAGGTATATCCAGGTGTAAAGGTCCTTCTTTCGAGCGGTTACAGCCTTAATGGGCAGGCTACTTCGATATTGAAAAGAGGATGCAATGGTTTTATCCAGAAACCTTTCGGACTTGATGAGTTATCTAAAAGGATCAGAGAAATCCTGGGGAGTGAATAATATTCAATAATTCCTGAAACCCGGTAATTGGGAGCCATTATTTAAACTGCATAATGATATTAACTGTAAAGGCCATATCATATTTCCCTAACAGCCTACAGTCTAAACCCCTCCCTACGCCCTATTCATTGACACCACTTTTCATAAAAGATACTCTGATGCAAAACAAAACAGGGTGAAAAATTTATGATGAATAAATGTCACGGAACTAAATTAAAGGCTTTGGATTTTATAAAAGCAGGTTTTTTTCTGGTTATTTTTGTTCTATTCAGTTTTTCCGCCATTTTTGCAGAAGAAATGGCTTTTGAAAAAGCAGGGGTTATACTTTCTGCATCGGAAATCGATTACCCACCATTCAGTATTATCGATGATCAAGGAGAGACAGGAGGATTCTCGGTTGAATTGATGCGTGCTGCCCTGGATGCAATGGGTATAGATGTAACATTTCGAACAGGCACATGGGCTGAAGTGAGAGGATTGCTTGAGAAAGGTGAAGTTCAGGCCCTGCCTATTGTCGGGCGAACACCCGAACGAGAACGATTGTTTGATTTTACTGTCCCCTACATGACCCTTCATGGGGCTATTGTCGTAAGAAATAAAGAAACCGGGATCAGCGATATTTCCGATCTCATTGGACGAAAAGTTCTTGTAATGAAAGGCGATAATGCAGAAGAATTCCTGCTTCGGGAGGATCGGGGAATTGAAATCCATACCGTGCCCACCTTTGAAATGGCCCTTAAAGAGCTGGCCCTGGGAAATTGTGATGCAGTGGTCATGCAAAGGCTGGTGGCTATTCGTCTGATTGAAAAAACAGGGTTTACTGACCTGCATGTTATTGATAAGCCGATTGAGGGATTCAGGCAGGATTTCTGTTTTGCTGTACGTGAAGGTGATCGTGAAACATTGGCCCTGCTGAATGAGGGGCTTGCTATTGTAATGGCAAACGGTGTTTACCGGCATCTGCATTCCAAATGGTTTGCATCTATGCAACTACCCTCAGACCGACCGATAATAGTAGGCGGTGATCTTAACTACCCCCCTTATGAATACCTGGATGAAACAGGAAACCCCGCAGGGTATAATGTAGATATCACAAGGGCTATTGCCCGTGAAATGGGGCTTAATGTAGAGATAAGACTTGGTGCATGGTCTGAACAGGTTCAGGCCCTTGAAAACGGTAAGATAGATATTTTGCAGGGCATGTTCTATTCACCTGCCCGTGATCTGAAATTTGACTTTACCCAGCCACATACTGTCAGCCATTATGTCTCAGTGGTGAGAAAGGGCGAAGGCGAGGCGCCCTCTTCAATAAACGAACTCAAAAACAAAAGAATTGTAGTGCAGAAGGAAGATATCCTGCATGATTTTATCCTGGAAAACGACCTTGAAGAACAGGTATTCCCTGTTTCCGACCAGGAAGAGGCGCTTCGTGAATTGTCTGAGGGTAAATATGATTGTGCCCTAGTTTCTCTTGTTTCAGCGCATTACCTGATAGATAAGAATAAATGGACAAATCTTGCTACAGGTAAAAAGGCTATCCTGATCTCTGATTACTGTTTTGCAGCGGCAAACGGCCAGAAGGCCCTGCTCGCCAAATTCAGTGAAGGGCTGAAATCACTTGAGAGCAGCGGAGAATACCGGAAAATATATGATAAATGGCTTGGTGTTTACAGAGAAGAGCCTGCATCGTTTATTTCTGTAATTCGTAATGCTGCGATAGTAATTATCCCTTTGCTTGGGATAGCCCTGATTGCCTTCATGTGGACATGGACCTTAAGAAGACAGGTGGCTCATAAAACCATAGCCCTGCAGGAAAGCATGGAAAGATTCAGATATATATTTGAGGCATCAAATGTTGGCAAGTCAATCACCATGCCTGACGGAAGATTGAACACAAACAGGGCATTTGCTGATTTTTTGGGATATACTACAGAGGAATTAAAAGAGGTAAAATGGCAGGATATCACACCTTCTGAAGATATTGAGGCCATAGAAAAGATTACAAAATCGCTGCTTGCGGGAGATAAGGATTCAGCTCGCTTTGAAAAGAGGTATATTCATAAAAGCGGAAAGATTCTCTGGGCTGATGTAAGCGTTGCAATGAGGCAGGATGCTAAAGGCAATCCCCTCTATTTCATTTCAACCATTGTTGATATCAGCAATAGAAAATTGGCAGAAGAGGCGCTCAGAAACAGCGAGGAATATCAGCGTGCAATGATCTCCTGCTCGCCTGTGGCGCTGTATTCAACTGATACTGGCGGTATTGTACTGAGTTGGAACATATCTGCTCAAAAGATTTTCGGATGGAGTGCAGAAGAGGTAATAGGCAAACCCCTGCCGATTGTACCTGAAGACAGGATTAATGAATATCACACACTGAGGCGAATCGTTCTTGAAGAGGGGCCTTTTACTGGCAAAGAACTTTTACACATCAAGAAGGACGGCACTCTCTTTACTGTAAAACTATCTGTTGCGCCAATCAGAAATGATAAGGGGAAAATTATTGGTATTTTTTCTGCTGCCGAGGATATCACTGAAAAGAAGAAAAATGAGGCTGAACAGGAAAAGCTCAGGTCTCAGCTTTTACAGGCCCAAAAAATGGAATCTGTGGGACGTCTGGCCGGGGGTGTTGCCCATGATTACAATAATATGCTGGGTGTGATCATCGGATATACCGAACTGCTTGCTGATACAATAGACCATGAAGACCCCTTGCAGGAATATCTAAAGGAGATCATGAAGGCTGCTATGCGATCTACAGATATTACAAAACAATTGCTGGCCTTTGCCAGAAAGCAGACTATTGAACCAAAGATACTTGATCTTAATGAAACTGTCGAAGGCATGCTTAAGATGCTGCGCCGACTTATAGGTGAAAATATTGATCTTTTATGGGAACCACGTTCAGGCCTTTGGCCGGTAAAAATGGACCCGTCACAGCTTGATCAGATACTCGCAAACTTATGTGTTAATTCAATAGATGCTATTTCTGATGTTGGTAAGATTACCATTGAAACAGATAAGGTTTGTATTGATGATGATTATTGCGAAGGGCAGCCTGGTTTTTTACCGGGTGAATATGTGATGCTGGTAGTAAGTGATAATGGATGCGGAATGAGCAGAGATACCCTTGATAAATTGTTTGAACCATTTTTTACTACAAAGGAAGTTGGTAAGGGAACCGGGCTAGGGCTTGCCATGATCTATGGCATTGTTAAACAAAATAATGGTTTTATAAATGTTTACAGTGAGCCGGGAAAAGGCACAACCTTCAGGATATATCTTCCCCGTCATGCTGAGGCTGTCGCCTCTGTTGAAAAATCCGATAATAATGAAATTCCATTGGCAAACGGCGAAACAGTAATAGTAGTGGAGGATGAACCCTCAATACTACGGCTCACAAAGTCAATGCTTGAAAGAATGGGTTACACTGTCCTTGCAGCATCAACCCCGGATATAGCAGGCACTATGGCAAAGGAACACCCTGGAGCGATTGACCTTCTGATTACAGATGTTGTTATGCCCGGAATGAATGGGCGGGATCTGGCAGGGATTATGCGGAAAGAGTATCCTGAACTTAAGGTGCTTTTCATGTCCGGCTACACAGCCAATGTTATTGCTCATCACGGGGTGCTTGATAAAGGTATTCAGTTTATTCAGAAACCTTTTTCACAAAGAGAGCTTGCAGTAAAGGTTCACGATGCGCTTAAGAGTTAATAGCAGGCTGAAGCGGTTTAGACTAAAGGCTGTTAGGTATTTCTGCTTTTTAGCCTGCTTTCCTAAAAGCCTATAGCCTACAGCCTGTGTTTTGCTATTACAACGTACCTGTTCGTAACACCCAGAATCCGCTTTTTCTGCATTGCTGCCACCACATTGGCCTGAAATCTCTCGGATGACATGGGGGCCTGTATGAAATGTG
>JAAZBV010000153.1 GCA_012513605.1 Desulfatiglans sp.
CTCCCACAATCCCCCCATGTATAAATAGCCCGGCTCCAGCATCTATTACAGACTGCTCCACCCCCTTACCTATATGTATCTCACCGCTTGCCTTCACAGAAAAACCTGAAGAAACCCATCCTTTGATAACAAGCGACCCATCCATTGTAAGATTACCTGTATTCATGTCTATATCACCCTGTACCTCATGGCTCTGGGTGACAGATATCCTGTTACCATCCTGGATAGCCACCATACCGTCCATACCGGAGACCAGACTGAGACCGTCTGGAGACAGAATAACATTTGTCCCGAAATTGAGTTTACAATCTTTACCTGGGGCCGCATGGATTATCTCTCCGAATATATCCTTTCCATCAGTGCCTGCTGTGAGGGGTACCTTTTCCGCAAGTAGTTCATCTTTTTTTACATTATGTATAGATGACTGCTCCCTAAAATCCATGCGCCCGGTATTACTGTCAAGGTTGCCTGCCTCTTTACCCTTGCGGAACTTGATGTTGATTACGGCATCCTCACCGTGAACAGGGGCAATACCCTTTGCAACAGTTATTTTTTTTGGAGGAAATTTCTTTTTACCATCAGATGATAGAAAGCCCTCTAACTCATCTAGAGTAATGCCAAATTTGATATCTGCCCTTTCTATGATATCCCTTACAAGCTCGCTTGTCATAGCCCTTTTATTTGAAGATGAGGTATAGAGCATTACGCTTGCAGATAATCTCTCTTCGGATATCTCAAGGGGGTTTATCACAGATATAGTATCGCCTGAATATTCAGGATACCCGGCTTTGATGCCTTCGGAAACTACAAATACAAAACCGTTCTCTCTTGTTTCAACATTGGCGCCTGTCCTGATCTTGAGCTCTTCAGGTTTGACTGCCTTTATTACCTCGCCTGTTACATTCTTCCCGTCTTCCTGCTTTACAGAGGGAATTATGCGGGCAAGTATCTCCCCTCCTAATACAATATCCCTTGTTTCAACCTCAGGAATAAATCCACCGCTCTTTTTCTGATCAGCTTCCTTCGGATCTAGCCCATTGACCCTGAAAAGAAATTCCACCTTTGAATCAATGCCGTTTTTTGCAGGGGTTGCCTCGGCCACCCTGAAGTTATCAACAGGCTCCCCTTTTTCAAAAGCTGCTTGTATTGCAGACAAGTCTATGCCGTGTTTTATCCCTTTGCCTTTAAGGATACTGGTGATGTCATCCAGAGTCAGCCTGCTGTTATCCGAAAGAACAGGAAAAAGAGGCATCTCCACATACATTTTATCTTTGCTGACACTTACGAGATCAGTAACAGAAACCCCCTGCCATGTTGACCTTGCTGCGCCATAGACAAGGGAAACATACTCTGTCTCCCTGTTTTTTAGTGCAATATTCTCCCCTGGCAAAAGGGATATATCATCGCCAGGGAGTGAGGGGACATCCTCACCGAATATGTTTTTACCGGGGGCGCCTGAATGTGCCGGGGTTTTTATTGCAACCACCTGGCCCGGCTTTACCATAACGGATGCCCTTGGCTCTTTATTAGAGGCATCACGACCGATCAATAAATCGATCCGGGCCTTTTCACCTTTCTGAGGCGGGTCCCCTTTTGCAATAATTACACTTCCCTGTAATTTACCTGTAGCATTGACCTCATCCAGTGCCTTCTTTATTGTATTACTCTCTATGCCATGTGTTACCCCCATGTCTGAGAGGGCCTTTTCTATATCTTCATTTGTTACAGGGCGCCCGTTTCCCGCAGGGGGAGTAACACTCCTCAGTATGGCCGCCATTTTGTCATCACGGATTTCCAGTTCATACTCGCCAGGGGAATCATTAATGATTACAACCCAATTTTCAGGGGACTCCTCAAGTGCAAACACATTTGAAGGGTCAACGCCCAGCATTTCCGCACCTTCGGTAATGGCATCGTTCCTGCTTTTTGATTTTATGCGGACCCTGTAATTCATAACAGCTTACCGTGTAAAAAAATGATAAAATATTACATCTCTTTTATATACATCGTATAAACCCTTGATAATCTTTAATAAAATATGTCATGTTCATTTCAAGGCAAGATACTATTCTTCCTCCGAAACAGTATCATCATCCAGGCCATCCATCCTCTCTGATTCCTTTTCTGTGATATTGCCTATATCCCTTTCCATCTCTTTCATTCTGTCCACCTGTTTTTTACCTGCAAGCTCTTCTACCGTATCATCCACCTTGTCACGTGTGTCAGAGCCCTTGCACCCGGGAAACATGGTGATGACGAGGGTTAATATTATTATGAGCATAGTGAATATCTTGATGGTATGTTTTAGCATGTGTGCCTCCTTAAAAATGGGTTATCGGTTTAATTCATGGATAAAAGGATAGTATTACATCTTGTGGTGAAAGGCCAACAGTTAGCGCTTAAAATGATTTTTTTATTTTTGTTTTTTAATTAATTAAATTTTTGAGTCATATAAAAACCTTGTTTAACAGGATGCTAAAATCTTATTTTACTTTTTATTAATAAGGGTATGATATTTATCGGTTTCCTGTTATATAGAAGTATGGGGAGTTTAATATGCAAAAAATATATAAATTAAAAATAATTATCATTGAATTAATTATTATCACAGTTCTAACTGCACCCTGCCTTGCTGATAACAAAGCAGAATTTACAAAGAATGGGGCTGCCGCTAAAAAAGAGCTAAAAGATATTAATTGGCTTCTCTTTTCCGATACAAGATATCAGGAGCAAAGAGATATGATAATAAAAGCCAATGAGAAAGAGATAAATGAAGCAGAAAATGCTATTGGTAAAAAACTAAAGATATTCATTGCACTGAAGGATATTGATGGTGACAATAGTGACGAGATATTTTCCTATCTGGGCCATTCTGAATATTGCACTGAAAAAGGGAATTGCGCCTTAAAGATATATAAGGCAACAGAGGATAAATTAGAAAATATCGCTCCAACCATTGTCCCCTATATCCCGATTGACAGGCCCGGCCATCCTAACTTAATTGGCATTCTTAACACTCAGACATTGAATCATGCAGATATTATCATAGGGAGCATCATTTGCCGCTGGACAGGCAATAGCTACGAGGATGCTATCAAATAAGGCCCTTTAATTACTATCCACCAGCATTATACCCACCTGATAATGGCCACGGTATCGGCTTGTTTCGGATTTTGTAATATGCATTATCTTGGTCTTAAGAAACATCGGGGCCTCTCTTACACCATCTGGGTAAAACTTCATGTCAATTACCATGCCTTCCTTCATATGTCCAAGCACGGCAGACCCCTCTTTGATAATAAAACTCATACCTGAAGCAGATGTTTCAATTATCTTAAACTGATAGACAAGTTCAAGTGTATTTGCTGAGAATTCCACACTTGACATCGTAATGGATGTCCTCTCTTCTTTTCTTTTTTCGCTATTGTTTTCCATAGATATCCGGCCCTGTGTTTTTCCCATTTTACTAAATTTAACTACCTGAAAACAATGATTATTTACTTTGTTTTATAAAATTATGCAACCTCTCAATAAATTCCGCAGCATCACCGTTAACAGATATTGACTTATTTTTGATCTCATGGGGTATCTGGGGATGGCCGGTATTGGAGTAATTAACGTACGACCTGTTAACCCTTACAAAAAGCACATTGTCATGTGAATAGACCAGATATTCAAATGGCCTCCTTATAACACCGGGGGTATTGAACCCCACACCAAACTCCATAACAGTAAGCCTTTTATCCATAATGCCATTTATCCAATCTTCATACTCATTCACCCACTCTTCATAATCCTCCCTCTGCCTGAATGCCACGGTCATCTTGCCATTGCACCTGGGGCAGCGGGGTATTGCCTCATCAGCCACGCTGAATGCCTCATGATCAATGGCCGCCAACGCCTTGTCGATATATGGTTTTGCATGCCATGTCTCATGAGTGCAGCGTTCCATACACATTAGCCTGTCGTAGTTACCCTGTGCCTGAAAGACCCGTTCAGGCTCAAACCCGCACCTTATAAACATACCGTCCGCATTGGAGGTGATTACATAAAAATCCTTCCCCTTTACTATCTCGTGGAGTTTCTCATATACAGGGCTTATTGGGAATTGATAAAATACATGGTTCATGTGGGTTGCCCAGTATGCCCATCTCTCCCCCTCTGTCCAATCCTCAAAGCCTATAAACTCATACTGCATGCGATAGCCTTTTTGCACCCATTTGGGGAATAGTTTTAAAAAGGTCTTAGTGTCTGTATAGTCTATCCCCGCAGATGCAGAGAGCCCTGCCCCGCCACCAATAAGTATGCGCTCGCTTGACCTGATAGATCCCGCAATGATCTCTATTACCCTATCCCCTGAATATTCGTTCATATAAATTAAAATCCTCCTCAAGAAAGACATTGAAAATTATCTGCGTAAAGGTATTGGGGTTGTTATAAAGCCACTCATCCGCAGTTTTAACAGCCGTTTCTGCCGCGAGCCCCTGTGGAAAGTTGAAGACCCCGGTTGATATGCATGGGAATGCTATGGATTTTATATCCCTGATCTGCGCTGCCAGAGTTAGGGAACTGATATAGCAGGATGCGAGCTCCTCTTTCTGATATTGAGCTACCTCGTCTCCTCTGATTATTGGACCAACCGTATGGATCACAAACCTTGCTGGTAAGTTGTAGCCCCTTGTTATCTTGGCATCCCCGGTATCTTCCCGTCTCCCCTGCATATCCATGATAATTTTACAATCTTCACGGAGAAGCGGCCCGGCCGCACTGTGAATCACATTATCAATGCAGTTATGCATGGGCTGAAAGCAGCCTAGCATTCGGTCATTTGCGGCATTTACTATAGCGTCCACTCTGAGAGATGTAATATCCCCCTTCCATAAAAAGATAAGGTCAGGATTTTTAAGCCGGTTGCCGGGGAATCTTTTTGATACAGGCAAGAGGGCGCTGCTGTCTGTAAGGCTCTTCTCTTTAAGCTCATGCTGAAGCAGCATGTCCAGTTTGTTGATAAATGATTGCCGCATCGCACCAGGAGGACGAATATTGAGTAAGGACCTGATAAGCATTCTTTTATCCTCAGGCTTTTCAGGGATCGTTTGTTTATCATAAAGCCTTTCTTCTGCTACCAGGGTATTCAGAAGGGAGTCTATAATTGCATTCTTTTCATCCGGGGTTAATGAGTTTGCCGATTCGGGCATGTATTTTTCATTGAGTTTTATTCGGGATTTATAACTGGAAAGAGTAACTCCTTTGGGCAAAAAATCATTCTTCATTTTATCTGCTTTTTAACTCCCGCGCTTTTATCAGACATGATTTCTCAGCTTGAGATTCATGGGATGAGGGTTAAGGTATGTTTGCTCTTTAAGATAAGGCTGCCCATACTTGCGAACATAGTGATTGATGAGCGTTATCGGAACAATCAGGGGTATAAAACCATTTTGATAATCCAGTATGATATCAAGGAGCTCCTGCTTTTCATCAGAGGTCAGCTCCTTTTTAAAATATCCTAAAATATGCTGAAGAACATTACAATTTTTGCTTCGGGTGGTTTTCAATTTAAGGGCATCCATCAGCAGCGTTTCATATTCATTATATAATTCTTTGATGGGCACTCCCTTTCCTTTGGCCACAAGACTGCCCATCTTGCGGTAGTGCACCTCACTGTGTGACAGGATAAGAAGTTTATTCTTTGTATGGTAGCTCACTATATTACCCAGGCTCCTTGATTCCTTGATAACCTCACGCCAGTGCTTAAGGGTAAAGATTCTGACAATAAAATTTTCCCTTAAAACAGGGTCATGTAACCGCCCTTCTTCCTCCACAGGTATTAATGGAAAATGTTCCATAAAGATTCCGGCAAACATTCCTACCCCATTATTGCCTGGAATGCCCTTTTCATTATAGACCTTTACCCTTTCCATGCCGCTGCTGGGGGAGCCGCTCTTGAAGATGAATCCGCACAGCCCTTCATTTTCAAGCTCTTTTACCCGCCTTTTTGCCCATGAGACCATCCTTTCGGTGTGGTCAATATTTGTTCGAACAGTCACAAGACGGGGTGATTTAGCATCTCCAGTAAGGTGCATGCTCTCCCTGGGCACGGGCAGACCGCACTCCACCTCAGGGCATACCTTGACATATTCCACATACTGACCGAGGGTGTCGGTCAGAAACCTGTCATGCTTATGGCCGCCATCATATCTGACTGCATCTCCCATCAGGCAGGCGCTTATCCCCACCTTTACCGGCTCATTTTGCCATCCATCTCTCTTCATTTTCCATCCCTCATTATAAGCCCGGCAGAGATCTTGCCCGACTCATAAATTGTAGGTAGACCGCTTCCGGGATGTGTGCCGCCGCCCACAAGATAGCAGTTTTTAAACTCTTCAAACTTATTATGTGGCCTGAAATAGAGCATCTGTTTTATGCTGTGGGCAAGATTGAAGGTTGCGCCGAGATAAACAGAGTGCTCATTTTCCCAGTCATCAGGGGTTACTATCTTTTCCTCTTCTATGTTTTCAATAAGCCCTTTATATCCACCCTTTGTGATAAGGGCCTCAACGACCCTGTTTCTAAATGGAATCCTCTCCTTTTCCCAGTCTATTATGCCCTTTTTGTTTGGGACTGGAACAAGGACATAGATAGCGCTTTTACCTTCCGGCGCAAGGGTCTTATCAGTTACAGAGGCGTTCTGCACATAGAATGAAAAATCCTCTGATAGAATTTTTTCCTCCGTGATCTCATTAATATTACGTTTATAGTCTTTTGCAAAAATGATGCTGTGGTGAGGAATATCCCTGAACTCCTTTTTTACCCCCAGGTAGAGCATAAAGGTAGAGCATGAGTAATCCTTGCTCATAATCTTTTCATCGGTCCATTTTCGCCTCTCTTTTTGATCCACAATATGGGTCATGGCATGCGCAAAGTCTGCATTTATAACCACATAATCGGCTTTTTCTGTTCTGCCATTTTCCAGCTCAACACCGGTTGCCTTTCTGTTTTCTACAATAACCTTTTTTACGGGTGTGTTCAGATGTATTCGGCCACCAGATTGCCTGACCGCCTCAGCCATACCATGAGATAACCTGTTAAGGCCTCCTTTAACATGAAATATTCCATCTCCATGCTCTATGTAGGATATGATACTGAAGAGCCCGGGTGCTGACCATGGCGACATGCCGATATATTTGGCCTGAAAGGTGAAGGCTATTCTGGTATCCGGGTCTTTAAAATACCTGCACAGGACATTGTAAAGGTTTGTATGTGCATCAAGATATGGCAGGGCGTAAAGGAGGTTTTTCTTAAAAAAATCACCTATCCGGCCATAGGGTATGGAGAGACATGGTATAAGTTTATTGTATTTTACCTCTTCCTTTTTCAGGTATTTCAGGTATCCATTGAAACTTCCTGGAGAGAACTGTTCCATGGTCCTTTTCATCTTTTCTTTATCAGGAGAGGGATAGAGTTCTCTTCCGTCAGCGAACCTCAGTCTGTACATGGGGTCAAGTTGTGTGACCTCAACAAAATCCTCAAGCCTTTTACCGGACTTTATAAAAATATCCTCAAGCACATCCTTCATCATTAAAAAGGTAGGGCCAATATCAAATGTATAATCACCAAGTTTGAAAAAGGAGTTCCTTCCCCCTGTTTTGTCCTCTTTTTCATAGATATCTACAGAATACCCTTTTGAGGCGAGAAGCATCCCTGCAGAAAGTCCTCCGGGGCCTGCTCCCACTATAATGACCTTTTTATTAGATGACAATTTGCTGTCTGATGAATGTGAAATCATAGGTATTCTCCTTATCAGAATAGGCATTAAAATTAACAGAATCCTCTCATAATAACAAGATTATACTAATATCTGACACTTTCGTTTTCAATAATCAAGGCTAAATAAAATGCATATATCGTAAGCGTACCGGTTGAATAATGGTCGATATTATCCTAATATTGGTCAATAGTAAAAATGGAAAATAAGAGGTCCCTAAAAAAAATGATAGAAAAAATGAAACAGATGGTAAGGGATGAAAAATACTGTGTGCTTGCCACGGTCATGAATAATAAACCTCATTGTTCTCTAATGGCATATACAGTTGATGAAGAGTGTAAATATCTGTACATGGTTACCAGCAAGGATTCGGATAAATATAGAAATCTTCAGGCAAACGGCTCGGTAAGTCTTTTAATAGATACCAGGGCCAGCAGAAAAGGTGAATCAACAAAGGCACTGACAGTAACAGGCCGTTTTTCACATATAGAGAATGAAGAAACCCTTTCTCTTGTCAAAAAGGGGCTTATAGCGCAGCACCCTGAACTTGCGGTCTTTCTCAATGAAAAATCATCATGTGTCTTTTCCATTAAGATAGACTCTTTCCAGCTCCTTGACGGGTTTACAGACTCCTATTTTGAAAACATTCGGTAGCTGGTTTTTAAGGATGAAAATTAATTAGCCTGCATTAGATATAAAATAAATTTTTACGATATTGCTTGTAAAAACCCCTTCAACTCCTTCATATATTCCGCTGAATCATACTCAAGCCCCTTTGCATGGGGGCCGGAAATAACCACCCTTTTCTTTTTGCCCTTAACTGCTGCTAGAAGATTTTCAGCATCACAAGGGGGGATCGCTTTGTCTTCACGGCTGTGTATAATCATGACCGGGCAATGAACCCCTGCAAGATACCTTTTTGTATCAAACCGCTCCCTGGTAAGGATTCTAAGGAGTAGCCACTTTACAGCCCTTGCGGCTACATCTGCTATTGAAGAAAAGCCCCTGCAGCCAAATAATAAAACATTGAAACCTGTCTCTGCCAGGTGTTTTACCTGCAATAGAAAATCGGACATGTTGCCCTTGTTGCCCGGGAAAAAAAGTATGGTATAATCCTTCCAGTTATCAATGGATTCACCCTTGATGTACCAACCATAAATAAGGGCATTGTCTTTTATATAAAAAGAGACCTCCTCATATTGAAGCGCATAATCCGAAGGGCTTTTTAAAAGTCTTCGGGATGGGAATATAACAAAGTATCTGTGCAATAAAAGATAAAAGAGGCATGCCATCAGATAAACCATGCCTGTGATGATGAAAAGGGAAAGGAACAATGTTGCGACCCTATATGTGATCATATTTATCAGCCAAAAAGCCTGTATATCTTTTTTATGAATTTTATACTGTTTCCATAGGGCGGGTAATGAAAGCCTGTCCCACGATAGCCCGAACAGAGTACCGTCTTAAAATGTGAAAAAGCTTCAAAGGATGCCTTTCCATGGTACCGCCCCATGCCGCTTTCTCCAAAACCTCCAAAGGGCAGATAGTGTGTTGCACCCTGCTTTACTGTCTCATTTATACCCACTGACCCGGATGGAATTGCCTGTATTAGCATATCCTGGTAATCCCTTTTTTTCGTAAATATATAAAGGGCAAGCGGGTGAGGTTTACTCCTGTGCCTGTAAATAATATCCTCTGTATCCCTAAACCCGATTACAGGCAGGATAGGGCCGAATATCTCCTGCTTCATAACCGGGGCATCTTCAGGAACATCCGTGACAATAGTGGGTTCAAAATAGCGCTCATCCGCATCATACCTCCCCCCTGCAACAACACTGCAACCGCAATTAAGATAAGAGGCAAGCCTCTCTATATGATGAGCATTTATAATCCTTCCGAAATCAGGGCTTTTTTTGGGGTCTGCCCCGTAAAACCGGCGAATAACACCCTTTAGTATATCTAAAAATTCTTCCCTGACATCTTCATGGCAGTAGACTGTGTCCGGGGCAATGCATGTCTGGCCTGCATTCATAAATTTCCCCCATGCGATACGCTCTGCAGAAACCTTCAAATCCGCATCATCAAAGACAATGCAGGGATTTTTACCACCAAGCTCCAGGGTAACAGGCGTTAGATTTTTACCGGCCTTTTGCATTATCATCCGCCCCACCTCAGTGCTGCCTGTAAAAAAGATATGGTCCCATTTCAAATCAATTAACTCCCTTGCCGATTCATCATTTCCAGCCACAAAGCGGCAGTGGTCAGGATCAAAAGTCTCCTCTATTATTGTATTCATTACCTTTGAAATATATGGTGTATGGCGCGATGCCTTGAGCACTGCGCAGTTACCTGATGCAATGGCGCCGATAAGGGGTGTAAAAAGGAGCTGAAAGGGGTAGTTCCAGGGGCCGAGAATAAGGACTACACCCTTTGGAGAAGGCACAATCCGGCTTCTGGCGGGAAAAAACATGATTGGGGTTTTTACATTGACAGGCTTCATCCATTTGTGAAGGTTTTTCAAGGCATAGCTGATCTCGCTCAGTACAAAACCCACCTCTGATACATATGCCTCTGAAGCAGGTTTACCAAGATCCATATAAAGGGCATGAAGAATCTCATCTTCTCTTTTTAAAACTTCATGGCTTAATGATTCCAGGCATGACCGGCGGAAATCTACAGGCAGAGTCTTTCCTGAACTGTAAAATCTGTATAATGATTCAAACATGAGTGTTTACCTCAAGAAAATTGCTATTTATAATTATGCTATTATGACATAATGCGCAAATGGAAAAAATGTCCCGTAAAATGCCAGTACTGTTTATCCCTGTTTTTATTGCAGCGCTCTTTTTACCTGTGCAAAATGCATTTGCCGGTGATCATGAAAGGCTCCTGATGCAGGGGATCAAGACCTTTAATAATGGCTATAATGAGTGGGATAAAAATAAATTCCAATCAAGCCTTGCGATTTTTAACGAGGCCATTAAGTCCGGAAAAGAGGACGGCCTTGCAGAATACTGGGCAGGCACTGTTTATTTTTTTCTTGCCCAGCAAGATCTTTTTACCGAGAAAAAGCCTACTGACAAAAAACTAGGGATTGAGAATGCAAAAAGGGGCATCGAGATCCTTTCAAAGGCCATTGAGCTATCACCTGATTTCAGCGAAAGCTATGCGCTGCGCGGGGTTTTAAGAGGTATTCTTATTAAGATGAAACCCTCTTCAGTTTTTTCACAGGGGCCAAAAGTGGGCAAGGATCGCGACAGAGCGCTTGCTCTTGATAGACTAAATCCCAGGGTACACTATCTCACAGGCACCAGCCTGTGGAATGCCCCAGAGATACTGGGTGGCCGTGACAAGGCTCTTGAACACCTGCTTGAAGCAGAAAGATTATTTAAGATTGAAGCGCAGAACTCAAAGGACAAGCTTCTTCCAATATGGGGCAGGAGCACATGTTTAGCATTTATAGGTGATATATTCTTTCACCAGAAAAAACATAACAGGGCGCATGACTATTATAAAAAGGCCCTAGATGTAAATCCGGTTGATCCTCTGGCCTTAAGGGGTATGAAAATATTGGAATCATCAAATTCAAATAAATGAAAGGTTCAATATTATGGCTTCAAACATCAGTAAAAAGGTTATTGTAATAGGTGCTGGCCTTGGTGGTCTCTCGGCTGCAATCTCTCTTGCAGAGAAGGGGTATTCGGTTCATCTGTTTGAAAAAAACGACAAAGTGGGAGGAAAACTCAATGTCCTTAAAAAGGATGGCTTTTCATTTGACCTTGGGCCATCCATACTTACCCTTCCCCATTACTTCAGACGCCTCTGGACAAGGGCGGGAAGGCGCATGGAGGAGGATGTGACCATTGAAACAGTGACACCGCACTGGAGAAATTTCTTTGAGGATGGCACAATTATTGACCTTCATATGGACCCTGTTGAGATGAAAAGGGAGCTTGCAAAACTTGGCGGGCCTGAGCTTGATAAAGGATTTTTTGAATATCTGGACTACTCAGCAAAACAGTATGACCTTATAGAAAAGGGATATTTTGAAAGGGGGCTTGATACAAAACAGGATTTTGTATCCTTTTACAGCCTTAAAAATCTGCTTGTGATAGACTACTGGACAACCATGCATAAGCGCAACAAAAGGCGTTTAAAAAACCCCTACCTCATTGACATCATGGATTACTTTATAAAATATGTGGGCTCATCCGCTCTTAATTCCCCTGCATTCATGAACCTCATGCCTACCATTCAGTTCAGATATGATCTCTGGTATGTGAAAGGAGGCATGTATAACCTGGCCCTTGGCATGGAGCGCCTTGCAAAAGATCTCGGTGTCACAATAAACCTTAACTCAGAGGTTGTAGAGGTAACAAAGGATAAAGGCCGTGTTACAGGTATCAGGCTTACAGATGGTACAGTTCATGATGCCGATATAATTGTTTCCAACATGGAGGTGATACCGGCCTATGAGAAGCTCCTCAAGGAAGATGATGGGTTCCTGGACAAGCTGAAACCATTTGAACCTGCATGTTCAGGTCTTGTGCTTCACATAGGCACAAACAGGCCATTCCCTCAGCTTGCTCACCACAACTTCTTTTTTGCAAAGGATCAGGAGAAACATTTCCGCACTGTTTTTGATGAAGGGAAAATACCCGAAGACCCTACCCTCTATGTGGTTGCCCCTTCACGAACAGATGCTTCAGTTTGCCCTGAGGGGTGCGACAACATAAAGATACTTCCCCATATTCCGCATCTGAAAAAAGAGGGGAACCCTTCCAGAGAGAATTATGTCGCGCTTAGGAACAGGATACTTGAAAAGATGGAACGAACCGCCCTTCCGGGGTTGAGGGAGAGTATTATCACTGAGGATATGTGGACGCCCGAGGATATACAAAGACGCTATTACTCAAATGGCGGTTCCATATATGGCGTGGTCTCAGATATAAAAAAGAATTTTGCCATGAAATGCCCAAAAAAAAGTACAAAATACACAAACCTTTATTTTACCGGAGGCTCTGTTAACCCGGGCGGCGGTATGCCGATGGTGGTCCTCTGCGGCCAGAATGTTGCAGAGATGATAGATGAAGAATTTTCCGATAGAGCTGTATAGCTATGTTATGGTTAGGGGTATATCTGGTTATATCGCTGCTTGCAGGTCTTTTCCTGTTTTATGGATTTCCCACACTGGTGACTAAAAAAAAGAGCCCTATCCTTATCCCCAAAATCAGCATCATTATTCCTGCAAGAAATAAAGAAAACAACCTTCCTGTGCTCCTTACATCATTAAAGAATCAGACCCTCCTTCCCTTTGAAATTATTGTTGTGAATGACAATTCAACTGATGGAACAGCCCGGATAGCGGAGGAAAATGGTGCACATGTTATATATTCAACCCCTCTTCCAGATGGATGGCTTGGAAAACCCTGGGTATGTTATCAGGGGGCACAGCAGGCAAAGGGTGATATCTTTATTTTCCTTGATGCCGATACCTTTTTGGAGCCGGATGGACTTGAAAGGATTATAGCCAATCATGAGGGCTCAGGTGTAATTTCCATATTTCCTTATCACAGGATTAAAAAACCCTATGAGGCCTTTTCTGTATTCAGCTCAAATAAACCGGTTGAATGGAAAGGCAGAAGGATTAATTAAAAGAAAAAATATTAAAGCCCTTAAATAAACCACCATTCTATACACAGGTAATAAAGCATTTCCCATTGACACTGTTTATAGGAGAAAGCTATTGTAGACCCCTAAAATAACTTTTTGGAGTTGGAAAATGGCTGAATATCACGAGATTACTGTGCTACCTGAAGGTAAAAAGATAATGGCTGAGGCCGGGAAAACCCTTATGGATGCGCTCGCTGAACATGTTGATCTCAGGGCAGACTGCGGTGGCAATGGGGTCTGCGGCAAATGCAGGATTATTGTAATTACAAAGGGGCTGCCTGACCTTAACGATGTTGAGCAGGAACATCTTTCATCAGGACTTATTACATCCGGTTACAGGCTGGCTTGCCAGGTAGTGGTTGACAGGCCCATGATGGTGCGCCTGCCTGAATCAGGCCAGGATAAAGGGCATGTTGAGGCAAAAAAGGTATTTCCTGGGCCTTACCCTGTAAACCCATACCTGGAACTTAAAGCAGACAAACGATATCTGGGACTTGCAGTAGACCTTGGAACCACCACTGTTGCCGGGTATCTCTGTGACCTTAAAACAGGTCATATACTTGCCTCAAGGGCAACCATAAATCCGCAGCGGAGGTACGGGGATGACGTGATAAGCAGGATCAACTTTGCCGGCAAGAGCCCTGCAAACCTGAAAAGACTCCAGGGCCTTGCACTTGATGCGATATCATACCTTGCTGATACCTGTCTGAAGGAGGTAAATGGCGATCGTGATGATATATATGGTCTTATAGTTGCGGGCAACACCACCATGGAACATATACTTGCCGGGCTTGATGTGAGCAGGCTTGGAAGGACGCCTTTTACACCTGCTACCTTTTCTGAGATAAAATTCAAAACAGAGGAACTGGGGCTCAGGTTCAGGCCGGGCACAAGTTTTACTATACTCCCGATAATAGCAGCGTTTGTGGGCGGCGACACCCTTGCCTGTGTGCTTGCAAACAAGCCATACAGACGTGATGAGATGACCTTGATTGTCGACCTTGGCACTAATGGCGAAATAGTCCTTGGGAATAAAGAGGGTATGTGGACAACAAGCTGTGCAACAGGCCCTGCCCTTGAGGGGGCACAGCTTTCATGCGGAATGAGGGCAACTCTGGGCGCCATAAGCGCATGTGACATTGACCCTGCTACATACAAATTCAGCTACAAAACTATCGGCGAAGATATTGAGCCCCCTCTGGGTTTCTGCGGTTCAGGCATACTTGACCTTATTGCCGCAATGATCAAAAGCGGCATTGTGAAATCAGGGGGTAATTTTAATAAAAATGCCCCAGGGTATACCATCTCTGATAGGGATGGGGGTATGGCCAGGGTGGTCTTTATACCGGAAGATAACAACCCGGCCAAGGTGGAGATATTTGTGTCCCAGCATGATATCAGGCAGGTGCAGCTTGCCAAGGCAGCGGTTATAACAGGCATAAGGGAGCTTATGAATAAGGTGGGCATAAAAAAGATTGACCGTACCATACTGACCGGGGCATTCGGAAACGCATTTAACTGGAGAAGCGCTGTTACTATTGGCATGCTACCTGACCTTGATACACTGGGAAAGGTTGTTTCTACTGATAACCTTGCAGGGGAGGGTGCGGTATTGGCCCTGCTGGATAAAAATACCCGCTTTGAGGCTGAAGAGATAAAGAGTAAAACCCAGTATATGAACCTTGCGGAACAATCGGGGTTTATGCAGAAATTTGTTGAGAATACGGGGTTTGATGAGGCAAAGGAGTAAGCGCAAAGCTCAAAGTCCAAAGCTGAAAGTTGGAAGATCAAATAGCTGAGAGTGCGGATGGTGGATTCGAGCCTGAATGAAGCCAGGGTGTATCAGCGGATGACAGAAGGCGGTCATAGCGTGCCTTCAGAAAAGATATATTCCCGTATCCCAAGGACAATGGAGAACATCAAAACAGCGTTAACACTGGTGGATGAGGCATGGATTTTGGATAACTCTTCAGAACAAAATCGATTTAAACAAATAGCTGTGATGAAACCCGGAAGATATGATATTAAAGCCGATCCAATGCCTGATTGGGTCAGAGCTATCCTGCCGGTTGAGATCAAATAAGACTTGCATTACCTTCTTAGATATAAGCAGTATAAAAAAATGTTATCCCTGAATTCAAAACTTCCTCAAGATAACTAAGCAGTTTATCAGCATCGGTTGTGTCAGTAACCATGCCATCTGCACCAAGGCCGAATATGGGCACATCTACACCCGTTTTTCCTAAAACACGCTTTGGTAATTTTGAAATAGGAGATGGGTTTGCACTAAACGAATCAAGTGATGACAAGGAGACCGCACCAGCGGCAAAGCTGGCAGCTTTTACAATAAATTCATAACGGGTATGTTCATTGAGCAGATTTTATTCTCTCGGAGTACAAAATAATTTTGTGAAAATGAGTAAATCAGCACCCAATATTGCAAGCTGTTCTGAACCAAAATAGATTGAAAGGATTCACAATGGTTAATCCTTTATAATAAAGAATAGGAGTTTGAAAGATTCCAAATGCAAATCGAGGTACCCACGCATTAATATCAAGAGAAATTTCTTCAGATAATACAACTGCAGGTACCTTTATATTTTTTTCAATCTCCACCGCACGCACAAGCGCACCACTTACAACAAAGAAATTGCCATTTTCCACTTCTTCCCAGTAATGTCATTAGGTGATGCCGCCTGTAATTAGCCAGTCATGGGTAAATGCAATCATATACAATTCAACAATAGTATGAAGGACGGGTGGCAATTCAGATCCAACGACAAGAATAGAATCAGAGTATACCGATACCTTTACTGGAGAAGGAAACTACATATTACTGAGTTCATATTTAAGTTCTTTATAAACGCTAATTGTAATATCAAAATCTTTCAAGACCGCTGAAGAGAAACCTAGTATGTCGCAAAATCCAACGTATTTCATTGAAACTGATGTGCTATTCATTTGTATATAAAGTATATATAGTATGTAAGTCTGGTTAAACGAAGTAACCCGATATCATTCCAACCAAGATTTAATAAAATGCGTCATTAAAGGTTTTATTTAATCTCTTTGGGTCTAATTCCCCGCAGCTCTGCTACGAGGTATTTCATTGTTTTTCATTTTTAAACATTGATAAAAGACTGTCGGTTTAATAGTCCGACCTGCCGAGCTTTTTTCTTTTTATTTTTAACATTTTAGCATCCATGAAGTTCCAATTAGTAGTCAGTAAAACGGTAACATGCTCCCGATTTATATTTCTTATTGTTTCACGAAAATATTCTTCAACAAAGCATTTTCTGTGCTTTGATTCGGATATGTTACTTGAAGATAAATTCTTTCCTCCTTTGTAATACACTTCCTTTAAAAAAGACCCCACCCCATATTTGTTAAAATATAGGAGATAATTAAAGTCGAGGAGAACTATTTTAACTATTTTTTCTTCATAAATTTAGCTTGGAGATAATGTAAAGTAAAGCAACCTGACAATATGACGCTGTCATCAATTTAAAGGATGTCGAATTATTTACCTGAACCACCTTCCTTGCATATCCCATTGACCCTCCCACCGTGGGGCGGGAAATCTTTTAAAGAAGGAACACCAAAAAGCACTCAATGAAATCGTTTGCCTTACGGAACGGGTATTCTACCTGACATCCGCAGTTGCTCAGGGAAATCAGCAAAAATGGATTCCCGTTTTCACGGGAATGACGAATATGAAAATAATTATATGTCTAGGGAACGGTCGTGACCGTTCCCATACCCCCTAAACCTTTAACCTTAAACCGCATACCCGCTTGCATCTCAACAGATTTGAAATACAAAAGAATTTAATCAAGCTAACTTATTCAGCGCTATCCTGCTCAGTTTGTATATGGCCTCACCCAGCTTCGGGTGTGTTTTTTTATGCATGGACATTGCATACACCGCCACAGGCGGTTTGCCGGGCCGGCAGTAAAAATCTATAAAATCTTTCAGTGCAGCATAGAGTTCTTCTTCTGATACCTCAGGGTCAACATACGGCGGCGAGACACCTAAAAAGAGTTTGTCACCATAATTTTCATAGAGCTTTTTTTGGTTGTTCATGGGCTGTGGTGTCCATGTCTGTACGCCAGCTTCTATGTACAAAGGAGCAAGGGACTCTGTCTTTCCGCAGGAGTGCATATCAACAAATGCACCCCTTTTCTGGATATGAAATAACACCCTTTTAAGGGACGGAAGT
The DNA here is from genome assembly GCA_012513605.1 of Desulfatiglans sp. NCBI lineage: Bacteria > Pseudomonadati > Thermodesulfobacteriota > Desulfobacteria > Desulfatiglandales > Desulfatiglandaceae > Desulfatiglans > Desulfatiglans sp. The sequence goes on from JAAZBV010000153.1 coordinate 17,658, forward strand.
ATCATCCTTCTTATTGTGTCCGCTGAAAAGAATGGCGCCATCTGTGAACCCCAGTCATCATGAAATGATATTATCCTGGGGTTACCATATTCCATATATTTATCAACAAGCTTTATGTAAAAATCGGCCTGCACATCAAAGAACTCTTTTATTGCAGCCTCCTGGTCCTCATCAATAATGGCCATGGCAGCGCCTGCAAAATCCATGAATGAGATAAGGCGTTCAAATATGCCGTTCAGTATTGTGACAAAGGATATCCTGTCATCATCGGGCTTGAAATTATCTTTCAAGGATTTCCAGTCGTATTGATTGAGGTCCGGGAAGGCGATCTTCTCTCTCCATGTGTTCATGTCTGTAATATAGGGCGCACCTGGTTTGCGTGTTGCCCCCCCAGCAACAGGTACAAAGACCCACTCCAGCCCGAAAAAATCCTTACCACCCTTTAACCGTGCCTCATTATCAGGCAGAAACCCGCCCATAGACATGTTGATATCACTCATGGTGGGTAGCCAGAACGGCCTTTCACCCCTTATTACCATCTCATAATTCTGGGCTGGTGTGATTGGGGTGTTATACTTTAGTAGCGGCGGCATCCCCGGAAAGGGCACGGGATATTCGCCAATTACCTTCAACTCATCATCTGAAAAGGGTATTCTGTTCATAACAATCTCTCCTGTATAATTACTATCCCCCAAACTTTTTCCTGGACAGCCTGTAAAGCTCCTCCCTGAATGCAGGGGTGAGCAGTGGCATGGCATAGAAATTGAGCATTGCCAGTTTATCCTTATTGCAGTACTTTTCAACAAAGTCTGCTGCGGCTGCACGCTGTTGATCCTCAGTTGCATCGGGTGGAAGAGGCGGCGGATTAATGCCTATAATCAGTTTATCTCCATATTTTTCATAGAGCATCTGTGAGTCATTCATGAGCTGCGGGCCCCATGAATCCCACCCTGCCTCAATAATCTGCGGGACCATTATCTCGATATGGCCGCAGGAGTGTAGATCAGTAAAAATACCCCTGTCATGGAGATGGTCGTTAAGCCTTCTCATGGCAGGCACTATCATCTCATGGGCGGTAGCAGGTGAAAAGAACGGCGCCCTCTGCGCACCCCAGTCATCATGTATGGTGATGCCGTGTATGCCATAATAATCTATCATCCGGTCGATAATTCCGATATAAAGGTCTGTGAGTCTTTCAAACAGCGCCTTTACCGCCTCTTTCTGGTCTTCATCAATCAGTGCAACAACGGCATTGTCAAAGTCCATAAAAGAGATTAGCCTTTCATAAAAACCTGTAAGAAAAAATGGCTGAACAAAGCGGTTCCATTTTTTAACGTGCTCCCTGTTTGCTTCAGCAGAACCTTTCCAGTCCCATTTATCTATATCAGGGAAAATAAGTTTATCTTCCCATTCATTTGCATCCTTTAAAAGGGGCGAACCTGGCTTAACCATTGAACCTGTCGCCACCTCAACATATTCCCATTCAACACCGAACATATCCTTTCCGCCGTAATCTTTACGATCAAGCACAAAGCTCTCTATAACAAATGCCCTTGCTATGTTATCCGGGATGATCTTTGGATTAAACATCAGGGTATCAGATGGCAGTATCTGCCATATAGGTTCTCTTTTATAAAATGAACAATATGCCTCTCTTGATGTTACAGGATAGTTAAAAACAGGGACACCTGGTGACCCGGGGAAAAACCCTGGGATTTCGCCTACAATCTTCAGTTCATCTTGTGAAAAGGGGATTTTAACCATAGGAAGTCTCCTCAATGTGATCAGTATCAGATCAAGTCAAAAAAGGAAGGATAAAACAATAAAAAATCTGTCCCGCCTGATATAAACGGGACAGATTTAAATAAAAAAGTTACTGCTTAGGCAATAATACTTTTTGCCAGGTCAGCGGCAGATGCTGCATCCTCTGCATAACCGTGAGCGCCTATTTCATCAGCATACGCCTGTGTAATGGGTGCACCGCCAACAATTATCTTTACCTTTTCCTTGAGGCCTGCATCAATAAGGCCCTTTACTGTATCTAACAGGGCCGGCATGGTTGTTGTAAGAAGACATGACAGGGCAACAATCTTGCACTCAGGGGTTGAATTGATGGCTTCGATAAATTTGTCTGTTGATACATCAACGCCAAGGTCTATCACCTTGAAACCTGCTGATTCAATCATCAGTGTTACGAGGTTCTTACCTATATCATGAAGGTCACCGGCTACTGTACCGATGATGCATGTCCCAAGAGATACAGATGCCTGGCTTGCAAGCAGTGGCTGTAATACCTCAACACCCTTCTTCATTGTGTGGGCTGCCATGAGCATTTCAGGAACAAATATCTCAGATCTTTTGAATTTGTCACCAACAATAGCCATTGCTGCGATCATGGTATCAAGAATCAAAGTCGCTTCATTGCCTTCTTCAAGAGCACCCTTTACAGCCTCAGCTATAAGTTTCTGTTTTCCCTTTTCAGTGAGTTCTTTTACTTCTGCTAATTTAGACATTTAATGCCTCCCTTTCCTTTTATAGTTTTTTAAACTGAACAATTCTGCACTGTACGCATTGATTAATTCCAGACAGAAATCATCCTTCTTAAACAGTATCTCTGTAGCGTAAAGAAGACCCGGCATATCCCTTCTGACAGGGTCCAGAATGCGCTCTTCATTCATGTTTTCATTGCCAGCATAAGAAATGCCTGGTTAAAATATTTTCCTGCTGACAGACAGAATGAGATACTGCTCAATCCGCTGGTTACATGTATCGTCAGATACATTTGCTTGAAATTATTTAGTCCATTACATCAATAATGTCAATGTTTTAAGATATACAGGAAACACTTTTACCTGTAGTCCGAAAAATTTTTTTAACCCCTAGCTTATTAAAAAAAACTATATCTTGTATATACGATCATCATAATGGTACCATCTATGGAAAAAGGTTTTAACGATAACCCCTTGACGGAGTTAATATTTTCTCCTATTGTTTTTCAAAAAAAGGTATCCCCTTATAAAAAAATAGATAAACATATTACTAGATGCTATGTTTGAACAAGATTTTCATACTGTGAAAAAGGAAATTAAAGATGAAAAAAGGTTACATGGTTCTCAATATTCGTTATTTCTTATATGCCTTGATCATATTCAGTATTTTACTGATAGCAGGCTTACCGCGCACCACCTACTCGTCCACTGCCGACTTTGTTGACGAAAAGGTCTTTAATTTCGGGACAATCCTTGAGGGTGTGGATGTGCCCCATGATTTTATAATTGAAAACCGTGGTGATTTGACCCTGAGGGTGTTAAAAGTAAAATCCAATTGTGCCTGTGCAGTGGCATCCTTCACTGAAGAGATAGCGCCGGGAAGTAAAGGCACTATCTCCGTGGTTTTTGACAGCAGGGGATCAGGTGGACAGGATGTGGAACATAAGATACGAGTTGAAACTGATGACCCGGATAATGGAGTGATAGACCTTGCAATTACAGGGCACGTAGACCCTATATTGATTATCAGGCCTGATGTGGTAATCCTTTCTGGCAGGGAGGGAGGAGAGCTGGAAGCAGAGGTATTGATCACACATGACAGCAGGCACCCCGTAAGGGTGGTCTCAGCCGAATCAAAAAAGGGTTATATATCTGTCCGGCTCACCGAGGCAAAGGACTCTAATCTGAATAAATATGTGGTTAAGGTTAAAAGTTTAAAAAAGGAAAAAGGAAAGTTCGGAGATTTTATATCACTTAAAACAGACAGCACTGTTTATCCCAGCAAACAGATAAGGGTTAAAATAGAGATCAATTAAAAGCAATGGATAAAAACAAAACAATCTTAATAAAAGGTGCCGGAGAAAAGGCAAGTGCAGTGGCATGGGGGCTCTTCTCCCAGGGTTTTAGACGGATTATCATGACAGATATAGAAAATCCCCTGGCAGAAAGAAGGGGTGTCTGTTTTTCAGAAGCGGCGTTTGAGCAGGGAAAAGAGATAGAGGGTATCAGGGTTGAGAGATCCAGACACTCCATGGATTCCATAAATTCAATTTTATCAAATGGGGCGATCCCTCTCCTTGTATCCCCTGATTATATGCTGCTACAGGATATACGCCCCGATATTATTGTTGATGGCATAATGGCAAAGAGAAACACCGGCACATTCATAGAGCAGGCGCCACTAGTAATAGCCCTTGGCCCGGGATTTTGTGCGGGGAGAGACGTCCATTATGTTATTGAAACAAACCCTAATATCCCCGGCCTTGGCACCATCATAGAATCAGGATGCGCTGAAGAACACACAGGCATACCCACAGAGGTGCAGGGTAAATCCCTCGAAAGGCTTTTATTAAGTCCTGGAACAGGCGTGCTTTATGCCGAAAAAAATATCGGAGACCCTGTAAGCAAAGGGGATACAATAGGGTATGTGGGAGACAAAAAACTTCAGTCTCCTATCCCGGGGGTGGTATGGGGCCTTATACGCACCCCAGCCAATGTAAAAGAGGGGCAGAAGCTTGGGGATATACACCCCGGCAGCAACAGGGAGATATGCTTCAAGATTACACCACAGGCAAACAAGATCACCGCCAGTGTAATCGATGCCATCACAAGAAGATATAATTAGGTTTTTATTCACCCGGCAAAGCAGATTTATTATGCAGGCATGTTTATCCTGACCCGACATACATTTCAATAGCTCTAAAACATGGTTGAGTTATTTTCAATTGACATAAAGGGCCGAACTCCATATACTTCATCCAATTCAACCGAAGACTTGACCACTCGGCAAAATAAAACAAGTATAACTAGGAGGGAAAAATGTACAAAAAATTGTTGAAAACTTTGGTTATGGTTAGTCTTATTGCTTTCACCTTTGGATCTTTGCATGCATTTGCAGAGGATGACTCACTCTCAATATCAGCTGATGTAGGTGTTTTTTCTCAGTATGTATGGCGTGGTTATGCCTTAAGTGATGAGAGTATAGTTATCCAGCCATCAGTAACTTTTGGATATCGTGGTTTCAACTTAAATGTTTGGGGAAACTTTGATACGGATTACTACGATACAGGAACTGATTACAATGAAACCGATTTTACATTATCATACAACTGGACATATGAAATAATCAAATTGGGAGTGGGCTATATTTATTATGATATTGAACAAGAGGGTGCTGAAGATACTCGGGAGGTTTTTTTCACAGCAACATTTGAAGGTTACCTGAATCCAAGCTTTAAATTCTACAAGGATATTGATGCAGCCAAAGGCTGGTATGTCAATTTTGGTGTATCACATTCCTATGCTATTACACCCCTGTACAACCTGGATCTCTCTGCATCAATTGGATACTACGATCTTGATGATGGTTCCTACAATGAAGTACATGATGGAAATATTACCGCATCAATGGTCCTTCCTATTAATGACCATTTAAGTATGACACCCTCTCTTTCATACATTTTTGGGGTTACACCAGATTCCAGAGATGAATTAAGAGATTACAAGGGTAACTCTGATCACTTTGTTGGGGGTTTTACCTGTACTTATACTTTTTAATAGAACAGTCTAAACGCCAACTCAAGCTAAAAACCCTTTCTGATATTTCAGAAAGGGTTTTTTAAATACTTTCAAGGATCTAAAATAAAAGGTGCCAGGGATTTACCTCTGACACCTTTTATTTTTAACTGGCCTTATTTTTTTACTGGCGGGACACCGAATATTCCCTCTCTGTAGGCATTTATGTAATCTATACAGAACATATCGTTGCCAAGCAGGGCGTCTGTGGCAAAGATCAGGCCCCTCATATCCTTGTTCAATGGATCAAGAATTACGCTGTCCATACCGGCGGTCATGGCAACAACAACAAATGCCTGATTCATCACCTTACGGGCAGGAAGATTAAATGAAACATTGCTTGCAGCCCCTGTTACATGAATAGTGGGATAACGTTTCTTTATCTCTTTAATTACTTCAATCAGCATATTTATGCCATTTTCTGATGCGCAAAGCATTTCCACTAAAGGGTCAATATGCAGGCGGGAGGGATCAATATTATATTTCTTTGCCTTTGCCATAAGGTCTTCAAGTATCTTAATGCGTATTGCAGCGGTCTTTGGAATTCCATTGGCATCGTCACACAGGAGGGCAGCAACCTCCCATTTACTGTCAGCAATAACAGGAAAAACATCTTCTACCTTGGTACCTTCCATAGAGACTGAATTGATCAGGCCCGGTTTTTTACAAAATTTTGATATCTCAGCACAAAGTTTCGCATTAGGGCTGTCAACTGCTATAGGGGTATCTGTGGCCTCCTGAACCTGCTCTACCATCCATTTCAGGGTTTCAAATTCAATAGCCGGGGCAACTGAGGCGCACACATCAATAAAATTAGCACCTGCTGCTGATTGAACCTTTGCCAGATTCTTAATGAACTCCCCGTCCCTCGCTTCTATGGCTTTGGCAACAGAAGGTATTGATCCATTTATTTTTTCGCCAATAATAATCATTGTAATTTCTCCGTTTTCTATAAGATTAAAAAATTAAAAAATCATAAAATATCTAACATGCGGTTGATAATTTAGCAGGGAAAACAAGATGATTGAACCCTGATAATAATCAGCCTTTTAAAGGGCCTGTGAAGGCTTCCTGTTCCTGTTTTTCAGGCAATGCACTATAAAATTTCTAATAAAGGATGTCAAACCAAAATGAACTCCTCCACGACTGGCCTTTTCTATAATATTGTTAAGCATACAAGAGTGTTGGCCTTGAATTTATTCTTTTTTTACAGAATAGCAAGGCACTATCCCGGTCAAGATTTTGACATGTTTTCGCTGGGTTACCCTATTTTTTTGTGTTTTTCCAAACCCCCCTTATAACTATAACGATAACATGCTGATTTAATTAATCAAACCCCCTTTGGCATCCCTATGGCAGGAATCTTGCTATATTTTAATTATTCGCCTGATTAATCTGATGGGTGCTATATGGAAAAAGCAGAGGGATAAATAGGCAACATGGCAGCAAACCAATTATCGGAAAAAAATATTACCCTTAAATTCAATACATTATTGAACAGGAGGCTATTCAGTGCCCCTGTCTTCTGGTTTGTTGTCATAGTCGCTATCGGCCTGATTCTGGGTGACTATCTATTCAAGGGCTATATATCCATATTACTTGTAATCACTACCTTTATAGCGGCCTTACTGGTTTTCACCTATTATGACATGCTGTTAAGACTAAAAAAAGCTGATGAGCACAGCAGGGAAGTCGAGGCAAGGGCTAGGAAGATAGAGGTTGCAAGCAGTTACAAATCACAATTTCTTGCAAACATGTCCCATGAGCTGCGCACCCCTTTAAACAGTATAATACTTCTGTCTCAGCTCCTTTCTGAAAACAGGGAGAATAACCTTACAGGCAAACAGGTAGAATATGCACGCTGCGTACACAGTTCAGGACATGACCTTCTTAACCTGATCAATCAAATACTTGACCTCTCAAAGATAGAATCAGGCAAGATGGAGCTTAACATCGAGGATATCCCGCTGGATGAGATGATAGCCTCTATCCATAGAAAATTCAGGCCTGTCTCTGAAGAAAAAAACCTGCGGTTCAATGTGAAAAAGAATGCAACCCTTCCGGGGATAGTGGCGTCAGACAGGCAAAGGATAGAACAGATATTAAATAACCTGCTCTCCAATGCATTTAAATTTACCCCCCAGGGTGAGATAATCCTAAAAATCGGCAGACCGGAGAAGGATATTGAACTGTCTGCGAGCGGTCTAACGCATGAAAAATGCATCTCATTTTCTGTATCTGATACAGGGATAGGTGTGCCAAAGGACAAGATTAATCTTATCTTTGAGCCCTTTCAACAGGGTGATGGCGACACAGGCCGAAGGTTTGGAGGAACAGGTCTTGGTCTTTCCATATCAAGGGAGCTGGCCAGGCTTCTAAAAGGGGAAATCCAGGTTAAAAGCGTTGAGGGCGCAGGTTCAACCTTCTCACTGTTTCTTCCTGAATCTTTAAAATTTAAGTCGCGTGCAAATGAGGATATCAAACCTGCTGGTGATAATAAAGATCACCTTGAAACCCCTTTGATGAAATACAGTCCTGCCCATGATGATTTTAAAGAGATAACCAAAGGTGGTATCCCCATTTTACTGATAGAAGATGACCTGCCTTTTGCTGAGACATTCAGGGATTTCGCCATCACAAAGGGTTTTAAAACCATTATTGCACAGGATGGTGAGACCGGACTGGATATCATAGCCAGATATAATATCAGGGCTATTATTCTTGACATCACCCTTCCCGGGATAAATGGATTGGCTGTGATGTCAAGGCTCAAGGATGACCTTAAGACAAGGCATATCCCTGTCTATTTTGTATCTGGTTCTGACAGTCGGCGTGAAGCCATAAGGATGGGCGCAACAGGCTATATATCAAAACCTGCCAATGCTGCAGCCTTTGAAGGACTCTTTTCAGACATAGAAAAAACAGCTGTTAAGTCAGAAAGAAGGCTTCTTGTAATAGAGGATAATGAGGTAACAAGAAACCTGATAGAAAAGCTGTTTGAAGGCACAGGGATAGGGATTACCTATGTATCAACAGGAAAAGAGGCATTACAAAAAATTACCTTTGAACAATTTGACTGTGTCATCCTTGATCTTACACTCCCTGACATATCCGGCTTTGAGATTCTTTCAGAGATAAAAAACAATGAATCGCCCTTTTCATCCCCGATCATTGTATATACAGGAAAAAGGCTCTCCGCACATGAAAGGGTTATCCTTGATGAATATACAGAAAGCATAGTTGTAAAGGGGGTAAACTCCCCTGCAAGGCTTCTGGATGAGGCAACCCTCTTTCTCCACATTGCAGAATCGGAGCTTCCCGAAGAGAGAAAAAAGATGCTCAGGATGATACATGACAAGGATGCGATCCTTAAGGGTAAAAAGGTTCTTATTGCAGATGATGACATGAGGAATCTTTTTGTGCTCACCAATATACTGGAGAGTAAAGGTGTGAGTGTCATCACTGCAAAAAATGGCATAGAGACCCTCAATTCACTCAAAGAGAACCCCGGAATTGATCTTATAATTATGGACATGATGATGCCTGAAAAGGATGGCTTTATGGCGGTTAAAGAGATCAGGGAGAAGCCCGATTTTGCTGAACTGCCTGTAATAGCGCTCACTGCAAGGGCAATGAAGGGTGATCGCGCCAGATGCATAGAGGCAGGCGCAAGTGATTATCTTTCAAAGCCCTTTGAAAAGGAGCGGCTTTTCTCAATTTTGAGTGCATGGCTCTATAATATTTAGGACACGATAATGACAGGACATGAAAAACCAAACATACTGATTGTGGATGATCTCCCGACCAATCTGACTGTACTGGAAGCCCTTCTGAAGGAGCTTGATATTAATATAGTAAAGGCCCGGTCAGGAAGCGAGGCGCTCTCCCGTATGATAGAGGATGATTTTGCCCTTGTTCTTCTTGATGTGCAGATGCCTGAAATGGATGGCTTTGAAACAGCAGAATTGATGCGTGGGAGCGCCAAGACCCGACAAATACCCATTATCTTTGTCACTGCAATAAATAAAGATCAGGAACACATATTCAGGGGATATGAGGCAGGGGCTGTAGATTATCTGTTCAAACCTTTCAAGCCCCAGATTTTAAAGGGGAAGGTAAAGATATTCATAGACCTCTATAACCAGAAAAAAAGGCTCGAAGGGATAAACAGCGGTCTGAGAGAGGCAAACAGGAAGATACTTGATCAGCAGAGGTCTGTCATAGAGGAAGAAAGATTAAAGGTGCTGCTCCAGCTCTCAGGTGCCACTGCGCATGAACTCAACCAGCCTCTCATGGGGCTCCAGGGCTATATAGACCTCATAAAAAGGGAAAAAAACCCTGCTAGGATCTTGCAGTATGCCCTGAAACTTGAGGAGGCCTCCGCAAGGATATCAGGCATCATTCAGAAGATACAGACCATCCGATATGATGAAGTGGTGCAATATTCACCCAGCACATCCATCATTGATATTGATCAGAAGATAAATATCCTCATCATTGAAGATTCAGACCATGATTTTGAGGCTATTCGCCATATCTTGAAGGAAAATACAAAAATCCATATTGATAGAAAAACTAGCATTGAAGAAACAATCAAACATATAAAACAAAAAAGCCCGGACCTGTTACTGCTTGATTACTATCTTACAGATGGGAATGCCTTTGACCTTCTTGAGAGAATGAAAAATGAACAGCTTGAAATCCCTGTTGTAATAATAACAGGTCAGGGTAATGAGGTGATAGCATCAAAGATCATACAGGCCGGGGCATATGATTATCTGCCGAAGGACAGCCTTAACAGCAATTCACTCTCAAGGGCTATAATGAATACCCTTGAAAAATCAAAACTTAAAAAACAGGTAAAGGAGACCTATAACAGGATGGTGGACATGTCTGTCCGTGATGCCCTGACAGGCCTCTATAACAGGCGATATTTTATGGAGGTGCTGGATCGTGAAATATCAAGGTCACAACGGTATAAAACCGACCTGGTGCTGTGTCTGCTGGATATCGACCATTTTAAAAATATAAATGACACCTATGGACATGCAGCAGGAGACACTGTCCTGAAAAAGCTCGGCATTTTACTTAAGGAGAGTATCCGGGACAATGATATTGCCTGCCGTTATGGCGGAGAGGAATTTATCATTCTGCTCCCCCATACCAACATAGAGGAGGCGAGCATCATGACCGAAAGGTTCAGGGAAAGGGTGGCTTCATATGACTTTAAGCATGAATCGTCACACCTGAAGACAACTGTGAGCATAGGGATTGCGCAGTATCAGAGGGGAGAAGACAAATCCGGCAGCATTTTTGTTGAGCATGCTGACAGTGCCCTTTACCAGGCAAAGGCGGAGGGCAGAAACAGGTCGGTTATCTTTCTGGAATAAAGAGTGTGTGCCTTTTTAATTCGAGCCTCTTTCTTTATTAAACCTGTTTCTTGCTATGACTGCCGCACCAAGCGCCCCTGTTATCTGGGGGTCTGTTGAAAGGGAGATAAACCCGATCCCAAGGTAATCCTCAAGGGCCTTTCTCATACTTTCATTTTTTGCAACACCCCCCACAAAGACAATATTCTTATCAATGCCAAGCCTTTTCGCCATGTTTCCTACCCTTCTGGCTATGCTCTGATGAAGCCCAGCAGCAATGTCTCTCTTTGTATTCCCCTGTGCAACCAGTGATATCACCTCTGATTCGGCAAACACAATACATGTGCTGTTTATAGCGCAGGGGTTTAATGACTTTTCATAGAGGGAGCTGAACTCCGTCATCTCAAGCTTGAGGGCCCTTGCCATTACCTCTAAAAAACGTCCTGTCCCGGCAGCGCACCTGTCATTAAGGATAAAATCCATGATTGTGCCATCCGGTTTCAGCTTTATTGCCTTGCTGTCCTGTCCGCCTATATCTATTATACCCTCAATCTCACTGTTTATATGCCTGACACCTGTGGCATGACAGGTGATCTCTGTTGCCGTGTGATCAAAAAAATCAAGGGATATCCTTCCATATCCTGTCCCTACTGAGTATGAGACATCTTCTCTTTTAGCCTCTATCATGCCCAGCACAGAGCCAAGGGCATCAACGCCCGCCTTTTTGGGGTCAGCATCCGTATAGATCACCGTGCTGGCAAGGATGCCATCGCTGTCTATTATAACGCATTTGGTGGTCATTGACCCCACATCAATGCCGGCAAATAAGTCTCTTTTATCCATATAATCCTTACCTGTAATTCTCTTAGGATTTATATCCTATTCCACGCTAAAAACCCTGTATGAATGGGGCTTTACTGTCAGTTCAAAGGTCTTTTCAGTTGATGGCCTGCCCCAGAAACCCTGGATATCCTTTCCCCTCAAAGCCTCTCCAGTCTCAATGTCCTTAATATTTTTACCCTTTGGGGCAACAAGCCTGATGTCCACGGGCGCATCCCTGAATGAATGCGCCACAGCGGTATTGTTGTCATATAGGAATATGGATACCCTTGCAGGGCCGTGCAACCGCACAAACTGATTTTTTGTTAATGTATCCCTTATTTTGTTAAGCACCTCATCAGGCATGTCATATATATCTGCAAAATTATCAGGTATGGTGAGCACGTAAAGATTCCCGTCCGCATAATCTGCCCTGTGAAGTATGGGCCATCCAAGGCCGTTATCAAGGGCAGAGACCTCTTCCCATGAATCATTGGTCATGTACTGTATCTGAGGTATGATCATCTCCTTTTCGCCCTTTATCAGGCCACCCCACCCTGCCTTGAAATCCTTAACAATGGCCTTCCTCTCTGTATACCTGAGCTCAACGATCTCCTCAATGCCCTTACCCATAAGTGCGCGTAACAGACCTGATGTGATCACAACATCATTTCCATTAACTAGCTGACCTTTAATCTTGTTAACGATATCAGGATCAAACTTTGCCGATTCTGTGAGTAGAATTATATTTTCACCCGAAGGAAACTCCGGATAAAGATCAATGGGGATGCCTGCCATGCCTAAAAAATTATGGAGAAAATCCTCGCCAGTGGAATGATAGGGCTTATAGCTTTTAAGGCCGATCGGCCTTCCAAGATACCCGAGTATATTATCTATCTGCTCCAGGGCTGTTACGGCGACAAGGGCCATATTTGCATCTTTTTTATATTTATCCCCATCAAGGTATGGCTTTATCATTGTATCAAAATCGAAACTGGTTCCAGTACCCTGCCATGGGCCGCGAAGCTGTTTAGTGATTGGAAGCCCCATCTGCATATAATCAAACATGGTCATCTCAGGGGCCTTTGCAAGGAGCGTGAGCCACAACTGCTCTGCATACCTGTCTGCCGTGTTGGAAGCGTATGTATCCACCCATCCACCGCCGTTTTTACCAGGGGCGATATTTTCAAAATACCTTATGATCTGGTAACCCTGGTACTCCTGGAGGTGCTGATCTGTCATCACGCTGTCACGGGTCTCTGTCCCTGTATATATCCCGTCAAATATCTTTGGCCCCCGCTCAAGGTCAAAGCCCAGCCCCTGAAAGTGCTCATACCAGTTGGGATACTTGATAACCACCTTTATCTTCGGGTTAACTGCCTTTGCAGGGCCCACTACCAATGTCTTTGCCGCCTCGGAAAGGAGATCCATCCTGAACTGTGACCAGCTCTTGTCTCCTTTGGCGGCTATGCATTTTTTACACTTGCAGCTTGTATAAAAAAAGTCATCCAGGATAAGCTCATCAAAGTGCCGGGCACTCATTTCAACAATCTGTTTCAGCTTTTTGCGGTGCTCTTCATTGGTGTAGCAGTAAGTCTCAAAATTATTGGGCTCGCTTACGGTTATGGTGATGCCTCCCGCGGTTTTGATACCCTTTGATTTAAAGAATTTGATTATTGGCTCAAGCGCCGCTTCATCAATAACTGTCATATCCCTGTGGGTTTCAAGGTATATCTTGTCTATGTTCAGGTGCTGATCCATCTGTTCAAATGTGGCTTTAAGCCACACAGGGTCCTTCATCTTGATCACCTCAAAGACCCTTGCATATACAGATACATCAAAGTTTTTATACCCATCATCAGCAAGGGTGGAAAGGGAACATATTGTAACAAGTGGCAGTAAAAGCATTGTCTGAAAAGTATTCATAAAAACCTCCGAAATATGGACATGCAGCCATTTTTTGATTTCCGGCAATACTATTTGGGGTTATTTCCTTTGTCAAGGAGACTAATGGGCCTGACATGAAAAAGTAGAGGGTTCAGCCAGCTCCACCTGAATATGAAGCAATCTTTTGTTAATTAATAAGATAATTTTTCTGCACCTTAAATATTTAAAGCAGGTATTCCTTCTTAACATTCTGAAGGGCATGAAATATGTTGCCCTTAATCTTTCTATTGGTCTTGTAAATGGTGTTGAGCATATTCTTTATCTCTTCACGTTTTGATCTGCCTGATGTGGGGCAGCAGTTTTCAAGAACAGGCAGCTCAATATCCTTTGCATATCTTTTTATTACCTTCTCATCAACCATGAAAAGGGGCCTAATAATCTTTATCTTTCCACTAAATAATTCCTGCATTGGAAGCATGGTGGAGAGAGATCCACCATAGAACATGTTTATAAAGAGGGTCTCTATAATGTCATCCTTGTGGTGCCCGAGTGCGATCTTGTTGCATTCGAGTTCTGCAGCGAGCTCAAACAGGTGTTTTCGCCTATTCCTTGCGCAGAAAAAGCATGGGTTTTCCAGGTTCTCAGGGCTGTGCGCCCTTGGTCCGAAATCCCCTGTGATTACCCTGTAGTTAAAGCCATGTCTCTCAAAATGTGCCTGTATGTTACTGGCATTATCCCCGCCAAAGCCAGGGTCAATATGAACCGCTGTTATGGAATATTTTATTGGGAGCCTTGCAAGCCTTTCCTGTATCAGCCACAGAAGGGACATGCTGTCCTTTCCACCTGACACGGAAACAAGGATATGATCACCCTCTTCGGTCATATTGTATTTATGGATGGCTTTACCCATGAGCCTCTTAATCTCATTATGGGCATACCCGCTCATTCGTAGTCCCGCGTCCCGAAAAGCCTGGTGCCTATCCTTATAAGGTTAGCCCCCTCCTCTATTGCTATTTTATAAGAGTCTGACATGCCCATGGAGAGATATCTCATTTCAACCCCTTTTATATCTTCATTTTTTATGTGTTCAAATATCTCTCTTGTCTTTTTATAGCAGGGCCTCAGTAATTCGGGTTCTACAGTGAACGGCCCCATTGTCATCAGCCCCATAACACGGATATTTGAGAGGGTCGCGATCTCCTTTATCAGAGGTATTGCACCCTCGGGCATTACGCCTGTCTTCTGATCCTCCTCTCCGCTGTTTACCTCTATGAGTATCGGCATGATCTTGCCTATCTCTTTACATGCCCTGTCTACAAGGGCACAGAGCTTCATGGAGTCTATGGTCTCTATCATGTCAAAAATTGTTACCGCTTTTTTCACCTTGTTCTTCTGGAGGTGACCGATCATGTGCCAATTCACTCTATTGCCTATAATGTTAAAAGCCTGCTCTGCCTCCTGAACATAGTTTTCGCCCACAATGGTGAGTCCTGCATCAATGGCCTCCATGATCTCGTAAGGTGTTCTTGTCTTGGCAGCGCCCACAAGCGTTACACCCGGAGGCATCCCTGCAATAATCTTTTTTACCTCTTCCCTGACCATCCCTTTCTCCTGCTACCCCTTACTGTAACCCCTTCCAGAAATCCCTGTGGACTTCAATGACAGGCTTAATGGCAGAATCAACTGTTGCAGCATTAGCCCTCTTTAACAGGGCCTCAGTATCGGCCTTACTGATGTCAGCAAGCTCCTCAAGCACTGACTTTACAGAATTCCTCTGTCCCCTGATATCATATCCGCCCTCAAGGGTAATAACGATCTTTCCATTACAGCAGGTATCTGCAATATCCATCAGACCCCTTGTAAGGCCGGCAAACCCCTGTGGCGTAACACTCATATTACTTAGTGGGTCATGCACATGGATATCGAACCCGGCAGAGACAAGGATCAGCTCAGGCCTGAAATCCAGGGCTATGGGCTTAAGCACCCTGTTGTAGATGGATACAAAGTCACCGTCGCCAAACCCTGCGGATAGCGGCACATTCACCGTGTAACCAACCCCTTTCCCTGTGCCTATTTCACCATAGGAACCGGTGCCCGGATAGTATGGATACTGATGGGTAGAAAAATAAAGGATCGTGTCATCTCTTTCAAAGGAATGTTGTGTGCCGTTGCCGTGATGCACATCCCAGTCCACAATAAGCACCCGGTTGAGTTTAAGGGCCTTTCTCGCATACATGGCAGCAACAGCTATATTATTAAATAGACAGAATCCCATTGCAGCAGAACGCTCTGCATGGTGCCCTGGCGGCCTGACAAATGCAAATGCATTGTCTGTTTCACCGTCGTCCACCATCCTTACCGCCTCGCAAAGCCCCCCGGCTGCGAGCAGGGCCGCCCTGTATGAACCTTTTGAAGTCTGGGTGTCCGGATCAAGATATACTGTGGAGAGCCCATCGGTTGCTGCTATCTTGTCAATGTATTCGGGCGTATGCACATTCAGGAGCTCATCCCTCGTTGCCTCCCTTACCGGCACATTGGTAAACATATCCTTCATCTCGCTGTCAAGCATCCGGTATATCGCCTCAAGGCGTTCCGGGCACTCAGGATGGCCCTCTCCCATGTTATGTTCCAGATACCTGTTATCACGAACTATCCCGGTCTTTCTCATTTCAAGCCTCCATATCAAAGATTATTGGATAGGGTACTGCCCCCATGAGTTAAAATAGAGCATACAATGGGGTATACTCCTGAATTAAGCATATGCAAAACACTAACTTGATTATAGGCAATAGGTTCTGATATCATAACCGGCACAAAACCTTAATAAAAAAGGTATATTTTCATGTTTTTTTTTATAGGTGGCATTCAGCCCAAAATAACCTTTGTTGATAACCCTCCTGTTCTCTGTCCCTCATGCGGTCTTTTAAGGGCCAGGTATAAAAGGGTTGACCAGTATATATCCCTGTTTTTTATACCTATTATTCCGATAAAAAGAGGGGATACTTTCCTTTTCTGTGAAAGATGCGGGTTGCAGGCCCACGGGGAGAAAACAGGGGATATTTATGGGTATAACCAGCCTCTCTGTAAAAACTGTGGCAGGACCATTAAAAAGGATTTTATCTATTGTCCTTTTTGCGGGAAATCATTATAAAGGCGAATAAAAAACAGGGTTATAGATGAAGAAAAAGCAAAACACACAAAATGAAGAGATATTAAGCCAGATGGAGGAGCTTGCAAAAAACCTTGGCATAACCGTCAGGTATGAAAAGATACTGAGGGAGAGTGCTTTTTTCCCGGGAGGATTTTGCAGGGTAAAGGATAAAGACCTTATAATAATAAATTCCAAGGCATCCCTGGATGATAAGGTAGAGATCATGGTAAGGGCGCTTATCCCCTTTGACCTGAGCCAGATATATGTGCTCCCGGCCATCCGGGAGCTGATAGACAATTTTGGTGAAAGCCAGCAGGTTAGCCAGTCGGCTCACCAGCAGGACTAAATACACTTTTTACACTTCTGTTTGTTTGTCCTTTTATAGAGTTCAAGATACCTGGTAAGGGCCAGCTTCATCTTTTTCCTTTCGCATATCTCCTGAATACCCCTGATCTCATGATAAAATTTAAGATTATGGTAGATATCACCGGATATCCTGTGCAGGGCCTGCGACCTTACAAGGTTTTCATCCACAGGAAAACCCCTTGATTCCATTACCCTTGGGCCGGTAAATATTACCAGCGCCCCTGGTTCAGCGATTGTTATATCACCCAGCGCTGCATAGCTCGCTATTGCCCCCCCAGTAGCAGGGTCTGCAAGTATGGAGATATATGGAAGAGCTGCCTTCTTGAGCCTCTCCACTGCCTCTATGGTTTTTACCATCTGCATAAGGGCTGATATCCCCTCATAAAGTCTTGCCCCTCCTGAACAGCATACACTGATAAAGGGCAGGTTCTCCTGTATGGCATAATCCACCGCCCTCCTGAATTTCTCTCCAAAAACAACACCCATTGAACCGCCGCAGTAATAGAATTCACTTATTGCCATGACAGCCTGGAAGTGGTTTATCCTTGTGTTACCTGTAACAAGCGACTCCTTGAATCTTGACTTCCCCTCCTGCCTCTTTAAAAAATCCCTGTAATACTCTGTGAGCGAATCGCTCTCAAGAAGATCCTCCACTGTAAGATTCCGGTAGAGCTCATGAAAGGTACCCTCATCACTAAGGCACCTTATCCAGTCCTCTGCGCCCAGGGTATAGGAGTATCCGCATTTAGGGCATACATAGAAATTCTTCTGGAAATCATTGAGGGCAATAAGCTCTCCGCACCCTTCTGTACGGTTTTCCTTGCCAGGGACCCCTCCGCACTCTATGAATTCCTGATCTTTGTTTATATCCTGAGTCCTGCCGTAATCATCGCCCACCTCCACATTGCTGAAATAGTTGACGATCTTGATATTGGGAGGCACCTTTCTGAAAAAATGCTTAATGGGGGTCTCTATGTACCTCTTTATATCATGCAGTGTTCCGCTCCCCTTTAGAAGCCCGAATTCCCTTGCCCTCTCTCCCCTTTTTTTCAGGAGCTTTTTTATCTTCTGTCTTGAAAGGTCTTTAATGGCCTTTGTAAGAAACTCATTTACATAGCCTGCCATCTCCTGCCCGTTTGTGACATCCTGTGCCGAAGGGACAATACGGTCAATTACTCCAAGCTTTTTTAGCTCCTTTGCAGCGGGTTTGAGGATTGTAAGCGCATCATTTATCCTTTCAGCATCCCTGAAAAGTATGGAGGCCGTGCTTTCAGGCGGGGCAGTAGCATAAAGGGCATCATCCATCTGGCCCCTTATATCTGTATACTGTATTGCAAGGGCGCCGCCGCTCCCCCCTTCACCAATCACAAGGGATATGGTTCTTACTGGTATGGTGATGAATTCCCTGATAAGATGCGCTATAAAAAAGGCCTGAAAATGCCTTGCCGATTCCATGGAAATATCTGCACCATAGGTGTCTACCATGCAGAAGATATATGTCTTTTCAAGATCTGAGTCCCTTACCTTTTTAAGTATATTCAAGATTATGGAGTGATCCCCTGATGTGAGCATACCGTAATTGAGCCTGTTAAGGTCAGCCTGACTCTTGAGGTCAATAATCTTTGGTTTCTGCTGCCCTATTACATAGAGATCCTTATCCATAAAGGAGCAGGTGCCGGCAACAAGAGAGCCATTGCCAGTATCTACCTTTTTAAAGCCTGGAAATAGCCTCTCAATAAACTCCGAACTCCTCGGACGCATCGGATGCCTGGTACGCTTTTTAAAAATATCTACAAGATCCATCTTTGCCATATAGATATCCTTTCAAACTTTAAATATGAGAACAGTGACAAGGTCACTGCCTGAACAGTCTGTTCTTTATACCACATCCCCTGTCTGAAAAACAGTCAGAATGAAAAAGAGGGTTTAACATGCTTTTCAAACAGGATCAAGTCTATATTAACTGGCTATATCTTCATATTTATCAGCACGTTAAGGAAATGGAGCATCTTTTGTCACCCCATCTTCTATATTTTCCGGGGCTGCCCCCCCCCCCTTTTTTACCGCATTACCGAGGTTTTCAAGAATCCTTATGGGGGTAAGAATCGCCCTTTTGAATACCCCCAGGAGACCTTTCAAGTTTTCTGTCGGGACAATATCCATCTTAGGCTTGCTCCAGGGGCCGGTAACATCATAGCCCACTGTGAATAATGTCTCATTATCATCTACCAGTATCCGGCCTACAATAGGTATATGGCTCAGGATAAAATCCAGGTTCCCCAGCGGCTGCACAAGGAGCCTTATATTGTGAGTCTTTAGTTTAAGGTTCTCCTCACCTGAACCCACTGCGTTAAAGGCTGGGCTCTTCATGACAAATTCCTCTGTTTTAAGTACCCCTTTATCTATCAGGCCTGTCCCCAGTAGACTGTGGAAATAAAAACCCTTTTCATCCTTCATGCCAATAGGTCGCTCCATAAACTTGTCAGGAAAATTCAGGGATTCAAGGATCTTTGGAAAGATCATTGAGTGTTTTAAAAGCCCCTGTGTGATGGTGAGGTCATCAATCCTGCCGGATAGGTTACCTGCAACAGGATTTTTTTTGGGGCCATTTAAAGTTAAGGTTGTATCAATTACCAGCGTCCCTTTAATGCCCATATCATCAAACCCAGCATCAGAAATGAGTTTATCAATGGGCTGGTTAAGAAGGATGACTTTGCCGGTTATATCAATATTGCCAGACTCGGCCCTGTCAATTACACCATTGAGAGAGAGCTTTCCATTATCAAGGTCAGCAGAAAGCTGCTTAACAGAGATATCATGATCGGAGAAGTCGATTTCCGCACTGAGATCCCTGAATGTGAGTTTGCGCCAGACACCTCCTGACGCATTCATCTTAAGATGGATATCAGGAGTGTCAAACCTGCCCTGCCAATAATCGACCTCCCCGCTGCCCATAATTATTTCGGTAAGATCCAGATACTCAGAGGTGACCAGGAGTTCGCTCCTTATCCTGTCCCACCCGTGCAGTACGCCCTTCATGCTCAGCGGGTTCCCGCCCAGCTTCATATCCCACCAGTTGATAAACCCCTTTTCACCGGCAAGATCCATGTGGAAAGAGAGGTCGTCAATTGAAAGGGGAAAAAGCCCTTTTTCAAAGGAGAGGCCCTCTCCTATGATGTTTCCGGTAATCTGCATCCCCTTTACCCCCTTTTCAGGAAAAGAGAGACCAAGGTCGCAGCCCAATAGGCCTGATAAGTCTTTTTTCTTGCCTTCTATCCTTATCTCAATATCCTGAAGAGACAAATCATCCCCCTTGATACTGAGGCTATTAAACTTTCTGTTGTTAAGACTGTACTCTCCTGACAGGCTAATAAAAGATTTCCCGATCCTCATCTCTATAATGTCAAGTAAAAGGCTTCCTTTATCAGGCTGGATAAGGTTAAATGCTATGCGGTTACCCCTGCCAACTGCATTGATAAGTACCATGTCTGTTTCCATGACAAGGTTTCTGGTGTCAACCTCGCCAGTGTACCTGTATGCCCCTTTATCCTCTGTAACCGTGATATTTACAGGGAAGGTTCTTCTGAAAACAAATGGAAAATTCTCTGGTGTAAGCCCAGATTTTGCAAACCTGTTCATGTCTGCCTGCCCGTTTATTTCAGCACGGGTAAACTGAAGATCGCCCCCCGCTATCAGGGTTGAGCCGGTAATATCAAAAGGCATATCCCCAAAAAGCCCGCTCCCCTCAAAAGTGCCTTCCTTTTCCAAAGGGAAATGAAATGAGATCCGGCTGAATTTTAGCGGGAGGTCTAAAGGCCTTTTCATGTAAAGGGTCTCTGTGAAGGTAAAATCCCCTGTAATTATCCTGGGGCCTTTCCAATCTTCACTGTAACCAATTACAGTTTTAGCAGAAAGCCTCCCGGTAACATCCCTGTATTCATCAATCTTATCTCGGGCGGTTTGAGGTATAACCTCAAGATAGCGGTGGGTTAAGAGCTCCTGTATATCAAAATCACCTTCAACAGGTATTGTTAAAACAAATATGGGGGCAGTAAGGCCCTTCACCTCAACTGAGGCATTATTTACCTTTGAGGTGCCGAATACTCCTGAAAGCCCCCTTACAGCAAGATTTCCATCCCTTATATCAACAGTGGCAGAGACCCCTGAAACAGGCATCTGTATGCCCATGTTGGCCAGGGTGAATGATTCACATGTGAGTGTCAACCCGATAACAGAGCTGTTTTTTTCATCTGAAATATGTCTGAACTGGTCGGCTGTACCCTTTAACAAAAGTTCATCCATTCTCACCTGCCCCTGTTCAAACAGGGGAAAAAGTTTATCCTTTAGCCAGGGCGAAGTTATCTGGAATGGGAAGTAGCGACTGAAGAGCTCTATGGGCATAAAGGGGCCTTTTGCCCTGAGCCTGAAAAAGGGATTCTCCATATTTCCCAGGTCTATGGTCGAACCAAGATCAAAATTGAGCTCTTTATTTTTTATTTTAAGGGAATTGACCTCAATAGTTTTATCCTTAATTGATGCATTTACAGTGCAGTTTAGGGAGGTGATCTCAAAATTTTTTGACCTCTCTTTATTGACAAGGGTGAATAGAACAGACCTTGTGTCTGTTCTACCCTCTATGGTGATGCCCTTTGCCATACCGCCTGAAATATCAAGGGTGCTGTCCATGATCCCTTTTTTCATTTTTACATATTTTTTTGGCCAGGGTATCCATTCAAGGGGTGTGGACTCTGTTTTAAGGGTTACTTTCAGGGTGCTTTCACGGATATCGTCAGTATTAATCACAAGAGCGCCATCCCAATTGAAGCCGCTCTTTTTACCCCTGTAACCTGCCTCTCCTTTACCTGATATTTTGAAGTGATTTAAAGTCCCTGATGCCTGCTCAACCCTTACAGAGAGGTTCTTTACGTTTATCCCGGACGGACCTTCTACATTCAGTTCACCCTCATGAATTTCCAGTATCTTGAACCCGCCCTTGAAAATGACGGCCATATCAAATTTCCCTTTTCCCTTTTTCCTCATAAAAGTCATCAGATATGTTTCATCAAGCCTGATTACAGGATGCCTTATATCAACGCTGACCGGCATAAAATCACCTGTCAGAAGCCGCAATTTACTGAACCGGAAATTCAGGCTCATTGCCTCTATGCTGCGGCCTGTGCCCCTGAATTGCATCTTCACATCCTGTAAATTCACACCGGTAACGCCAAGGATATCAAACCCCATCTTTTCTGCCTCAATATCCATGCCCAGCCTGTTGCAGACATCCTTTATAATGTAGTGCTGGACATCAGCTCTCTTGAGAAGATGATTTAAAAAAACAAGGCCGGAAAAGAGTACCAGCAGAAACAGCCCGAAAAGAATAATATATTTACGGATATTTCTGCCCGGGGTCATTGTGATTGCTTTGTAATGCAGGGTTTTTCAGGATGACCCATGAAGGCGAAATAATCCATGCATATCCTTCTATGGTCAAAGGCCATTGTTTCAGGCAGGGTCTCAGCTGTAAAAACCCTTGCAGAGAGCGCATCATCAGCTGCTACCGGCATACCCTCTGCCTCTGCAATAAAAACCACTGATATGGTGTGGTGCCTCGGGTCTCTTTCAGGGTCAGAATAGGCGCCTAGCTGGGATATAAGCTTTACATCAAGGGAGGTCTCCTCCCTTGCCTCACGCACAGCTGCTGTTTCAAGGCTCTCTCCATAATCGACAAAACCGCCAGGGATGGCCCAGCCATAGGGCGGATTTTTTCTTTCAATCAGGACTATGCCCCCATTTACCCTTATGATGATGTCCACAGTGGGGAAGGGGTTTTTATACCTGAACAGGCTCTTTCCGCATTCAGGGCAGATAAAGGTATCTTTCATTTCTGGTTTCCAGGCTAAAGATTATATTGAGATATCAGCCTTGACAAATATGTTCGCTGTATATCCATGACCTTGGCTGCCTTGCTTCTGTTGCCACCTGTATGGTCCAGATTTATCTTTACAAACTCCTTTTTGAATTTATCAAGGGCATCTTTGAGGGTTAAACCAAATTCAAGGCCGGGCTGCTCCATATCATGGCTGCCTATGGGCAGGTCTTCAGGCATTATCTCATGCCTGTTTCCCATGACCACTGCCCTTTCAATGGCGTTTCTCAGTTCCCTTACATTGCCGGGCCAGTTGTATTTCACTAATTTATCCATTGCCTCTTTTGATATGCCAAGGTTAGGGAGCCCTGTCTCTACCCTGAACATATCCAGGAAATATTTGGCAAGAAGAGGTATGTCATCCCTGCGGTCACGCAGGGGAGGCATCTGAAGCTGAACAACATTCAGCCTGTAGAATAGGTCCTCCCTGAATCTCTCCTTTGCAATCTCCTTTGGAAGGTCGCGGTTTGTAGCAGCAATAATCCTGACATCCACGGTAATAGGCTCTGTGCCGCCGATCCTGTAGAAGACCCCTTCCTGCAGTACCCTCAGCAATTTGGCCTGCATGCCCGGAGACATTTCTGCTATTTCATCAAGAAAAATGGTGCCATCATCTGCAAGCTCAAATTTTCCCACCTTTTTACCGACAGCGCCTGTGAATGACCCCTTTTCATGTCCGAAAAGCTCGTCCTCCAGCAGCGTCTCAGGAAGGGCCGCACAGTTTAAGACAATAAGCGGCATGGTCTTTCTGTGACCGGACTGGTGTATAAGCCTTGCCAGCAGCTCCTTTCCTGTGCCGCTTTCGCCCAATATCAGGGTAGTGGTCTTTGAATTGGCTACCTTGAGTGCATCAAAGATAACGGTCTTGATACTCTTTGAATCACCCACGATCTTGTACTTGCTGGATAACTCCTCCTTGAGGTCCCTGTTTTCCTTCTTAAAATGGTCTATCTCCCTTGCATTGTGTATTGCCCTTGATGCAAGGTCAGCAATAGAGAGGAGCATCTTGATATCATCCTGGGTAAAGGAGGTGCCATCTTCCTTGTCGATCAGCTCAACCACACCTATAACCCTGTCATCCACCTTCATGGGTACGCAGGCAATAGACCTTGTCTTAAAACCGGTATGCTCGCTGATCCTTTTATCCCACCTGGTATCAAGGTTTACATCAGGTATAAGCAGTGGCTCGCCTGTCTGCGCAACATATCCTACAATGCCCTCCCCGAGGCTGATCTGGAACTGCCTGACCTCGCTTCCCTTTTCACCTGTAGCCACCTTGAAAAAGAGTTTTTTACTCTTTTCATCCAGCAGGAGCAGGGAGCTTGCCTTTGCCGCCATCATCCTGGTGGCACTGTTAATGATAAGCTCAAGCAGTTCGTCCTGCTTAAGGATGGAGGATTGCATCCATGCTGATATTTCCCTGAAATAGGAGATAGGAAGTCCATGAGAAGTCTTTGCATCCATGTTGATACCCTCATTTACCTGTTATAGATTAAATAAATCATACCCTTTATAACAATTACGGATGGTAATATCTTTTTTTTTAAGATAGCGTATACTTTTATTTACAATAACGCAACAAAAATATAACAATTGTTTTGATTGTATATTATTTTGTATTTAGATGTGCTCCTTTACACAACCTGTAGATAGAATGGATACTGGGACATTACCTTTTGAATCAGGAGATACAGGGGGATTAATTCAAAAGAGATACATTACGGGTTAAACAAATGCAAAGCGTATAACTATTCTCAGCACACCATTTCCTCACCATAGGGCTTAAAATATTAATAAAAAAATCCTTTCATTTCAGCAGCTCATGTTTTTTACCGATATAAATATGATGGCTAATGGAAAAGGCATTATTAAAGAGAGGCATAAGGAAATGGTCATGCATATCAGGAGATTAACCAATTATTTATTTATGGCGGCATTGCTTTTTGTTTTGCTGCCTGTGGCGGCCCTAAGCGCCCCGGTATCAGTTAATAGGGCAGAGACAGTTGCAAAGGGTTTTTTGAACCACATCAATGCACCCTTTACCATTTATTCTATCAAGGAGATAACCTACAACAATAGACCGGTCGCCTGGTTAATAAACCTTGACCCCACAGGTTATATCCTTGTTGCCTATGATGACATAAGGGTGCCTGTCAAGGGGTATTCACTTTCATCAGGGTTTCTTGACCTCCCCAAAGGATACAGGGAGATACTGCTTCAGGAGCTTGAACTCCCATCTTTATTAACCATTAACGATTCTTCCTCCGGTGCAGAAACTGCAAACAGCAGTTTCTGGGCCTTTCTAGAGGCCCATCCTGATAAAAACGCAGCCATACAGGCATATACCCCTGATACATTTCTGCTTACTACCAGCTGGGGACAGGCTTATCCTTACAACAGCATGAATCCGCAGATAAACGGGGATTACACCCTTACAGGTTGCGTCCAGACAGCCATCGCTCAGCTTATGAGGTACCATAAGCACCCTCAGAAAGGGAGCGGGGTGTTTACCTACACATGGAACAGTCAGACCTTAAGTACAGTCATAAACCGCCCCTTTAACTGGGATATCATGCCTGACATAGCAAACGGCAGTGTCCCCAGATATCAGAGGGACGAGGTCGCGGCCCTCATGCGCGACATCGGGATATTAAACCGGGCCAATTTCGGTTTAGAAAGCACCAGCACAGGTTTCAGGACAACGGAATTTGCCAGGGCATTCGGATACGCCCCGATATCCACAATGTCAATCAGCAATGCTGCCTTTTTCAGCACAATTAAAAATGAGATAGATAATATGAGACCGGTTTTGTTAAGCATGCCCGGCCATCTGGTTGTTACTGATGGATATGCATCTGATAGTTCAGGGAAAAAAATACATCTGAACCTGGGCTGGGACGGTTCATATGATAATTATTACTTTCTTGACCAGACAAATGTTATAGGAGGATACTCTTTTGAACCGAACCATATGATCTATTATAATCTGCGCCCCTGTTCAGGAAGTGAATGCTCACCATACACACCCACTTCAACAGGCGCGCCGCCGGTAATAAACAGCCCGCTCCCTGACACCATTATTGATGCCAATGGCACGACCATTTATATAGAGGCCTATGACCCCAATGGCAATGATGTAACCCTTTCAGTCTTATCAAGCTGTGATGATATTGAGGCAGTGCTCGATTCAAACCTCCTGACCCTCACCCCAATTGAGACAGAGAGCTTCTGTGAGGTAAAGGTACAGGCACAATCCGCAGGCGGAACCGCTACAAAAACATTCAACACCTTAAGCCTTAATAACATGATCTACCTGGGCGCAGAAACAGAGCTTGCAGGGGAGTGGGCCAGCAACTATGAAACGGATGAATTTTATATTTATCTCTCCGGGGCCACCACCATTTCAGGCACAAGGGGATATGCAAACCAGGCATTTTTTACATGGGTTGAGAGTGAAAACGGGGTCACAGTTGTGGCAGGACCTTATGAACAGACCTTTACCTATAGTTTTACCCCGAATATATACCGGATAAATGCTTCTTTGAGATATAATTATTCCTCATATAAACATGATGACAAAAACAGCTATATTATCAATGTTAGATTAAGCAGCCTTGACTATACAGTCTCTGATTTGGCAACAGACCTGGGTATTGGATTTCAGGATTTTTCAGAGGGAGATCTTGTTCTTTCACAGGGCAGTAACCTTATCTCTCTGAATAAAACCCCCCTGGATACATCTATCACATATGTTTTAGCAGCCATATCAGGTAAGATAAAAAGCGTATGGGGATTTAACGGCACATGGCAGCACTTTGACCCCTTAAAACCCGAGCTGAGTGATCTTCACGAGATGCTCCCCGGAAAGGGTTACTGGATTGACATGAGCAGCTCTGCATACCTGAATGTAACTGGAAATTCCCCGCCAGCCACAATAGACCTTTCACCTGGCTGGAATCTGGTTGGATATAATTCAGATAAAATCAGTACACCGGGGGCGGCCTTTTCAACAATTACCGGCAAATATCACTCTGTATGGTCATTTATGAACGGTGCCTGGAAGTATTATGATCCGTTAAACACAGGTACAAGCACCCTCACTGAGATAAAACCAGGGGAAGGATACTGGATAAACATGAAAGAGTCATGCATATGGGCGCAATAGATTTAATACAGCAGGCAGGAGGAGTGAAAATTAATAATGATTTATAAGAAACCTGAAAAATGGCTCCTTACTGAAGACAAAATTTTGTATATTATGCATATTTTTTTATTAGCAAGCATTTACTAAATTGACAAACTATTACTATTATAAGGTATAATAAAACATATTTTTAGCAGGCATATAATTTATATCCCTTATTGATAGTGTTTGCGCGGGAAAATGTTTTATTAATATTTATCTGGGTAAATGGTTAAATTAGAAATCAATGAAAATCAAGCGATATATATCCTTTGTTACTCTATATACAGTTTTAATTTTCTGTGCCTTTTCATTTCAATTATATGCCTCAGCCGGCAGGGCCGCTGAAACATACACCTTCCGTTTTGATAACTGTACAATATCTGAGGCGTTAAAAGAGATATCCCAAAAAAGCGGGGTAACAATAATACTGAAAAGTGATATCAATAAGACTATCCAGGGCAGATCCTATACCAACCGGACACTTGACAGGATAATAAACGATCTCATGAGGGGTGAAAACTGTGCGGTGGTATGGAATTATAGCAAAGGCACACTTGCCTCTATTGGTCTTTACACCTTTGAAAAGGATAGCAAAGCAATAAGCAGAAGATTTACCCCGGACACGCCTCCTCCTTTAAGGGAACCAGAAATAGAGAGAAACAATGAAGCGCCTCCAATAGTCCATAACACGGATAGCGTAATGGCTGATGAAGAGATGGAAATCGAGGTAAGGCGGGCACTGGTGGCAAGGGAAATGATTAGAAGAAGAGATGCAGAAAACGATAACGACTTGCCTGCCCCCGGTTTTCCGGTTATAAACAGGCAAATGAGGAGGGTTAATGGGGCCGAAGATGCTGCGCCGGGTCCAACTGATGATCCCGGGGCTGTAACAGGTGAAGAGGCAAATGCCGACACACCGGGGGTACCACCGGGTGAACCTGATGAAAACACCATGCCTCCTTTACCGGAAGCGCCTGATCCTAATTATTTTAACGGGCTTGAGCCACCGCCAATGCCCCCGGGAATAGACTTCTAATTTAAATGGGGGTGCAAAATGAATAAGAAAACTCAATCATTTTTATTATTAATGTTTCTAATATTAATACCATCTTTATCCCATGCTGTCCCTCCTCAGCCTGCAAGGATAGGCGGTACAGTAACCATAAATAACAGGCTACTGAACCAATCATCAGATAACAGGCTTGTTATAAAGGTCACAAAACTTAACGGGACAGCGCTTGTACCTGCGGCAGAGGATGTTGATGGCCTCTCTGCAGCCGGTTTTTATATCATTGATATCCCTATATATGATGCGATAGATCAGACCGGCGGGGTTGCGCCAGGCACGACAGTAGTTATCCATGTGTATTGGGGTTCAAAAGAGCTCACGCTCCTTTCCCCTGAAAATGGACAGATAACGGTTGGGGCATCAGCAAGTACGACAACCGTAAACATTAAATCCAAGGGAGCAATCGGGTCTGTTGCACCAATATTGAATCTGCTACTGGATTAATCTTTTTGTTGCCTTTGATAACCTGTATTTATTAAGCAGCTCAAAGAGTAAAAACAAATAAAATGGCAGGTATTGCATCAGCATCAGCCAACCCATTGTAGCTCCCCACAGTGTAAAGCCTCCAATATCCCTCGTAAAAATAAAGTAATAGAGTATCAGCAGATAAGAAAGAAGGATAAGCCCCCTGTTCCGGTATATACACAGAAAAGGGATAACCCAGCAGAAGTACCAGGGGAAACCCACTGGGGATAATAAAAAAAGCATGGTCACTGCGCAGAACATCTTTTTGAGAACAGGCATTGTATCAAAGAAGATCAATATCCATATGGCAGCATATAAGAGGAGGCATATGATTTTAGCGATTATTGCAGGGTTTAAGCTGAATAATGAGGCAGGCATAATAATGAGGCTGTAAATAAAGCCGTTATTAACCCACTCCTGCGCATAGGTCTTAAGCCCGGAAAAGATAGATGTATAATCAGCCTGCCCCCATAGAAAAAAAGGCAGGTACCCTGCGCAGACTATAATAATAGAGAAAAAAAAGGCCCTGTACTCTCTTTTTATCAGAAAAAAGGGAATAAAAATCAGGGGGTAAAACTTGGCAATTACCCCGAGCCCAAGCGCTGCCCCTGAAAAAGTCCATTTCTCCCTTATCATCATATATGCCCCCCAAATAACGCATAAAAGGGCAAGAGAATCATAGTGGCCTGAATTTGCAAACTCCTTTAAGACAAGGGGATTCCAGGCATAGATGACAGTATAGAGTGGATTCTGTTTCATACTTTTCAGCATAAGGAACAGGAGCAATATCACCCCTGTATCAAAAAGCACAAACATGGTTTTCAAAAAGAGTATGGAGCCGGGAGCCATAAGGGCAGCAAAAGCGAACGCTGCCTGCGCCAGGGGTGGGTAAATTGTGGAGATATCCTTAAAGCTAATCCTCCTGTATGATTCAGGGTCTTCATCCCTCAAGGATTTCAGCCTTTCAAAATCAACTTGTAAAGACTGAGAGGTAGGTTTTATGCTGGCCTGAATCGGGGGGTATTGATAGGGGTTGATCCCGGTGATGGCAGCCTTCCCATCCCAGATATAACGATAGATATCATTTTCATGCACAGGCACACCGGGTAAAAGAATCATGCGAAACATAATGGCACTGAAAATTAAGATAAAAATATTTTTATTGTTTGATGGTATTCTGGAAACCTTAAGAATTACTGCAAGGTAAATTATAAATGCAGATGAGTACAGAACAAAAAACCTTCCGAAGGGCATTTCCCTGTTCGGGAGGTCATAAAAAAAACCCCCTGTCCCCAAAAAACCATGGCTCAGAAGGGTGACTGCAAGCCACACAAGAGCAGATAACAGGGCATATTTTATCACTTGCTGCCCTTATTTTCCTTATCGCTACCATCATATTCAGGGTACAGCACTTTATTAATGATCTTTTTATTTTTTGTTACCAGCACTATTTTTGCTACACTATTTTCATCCACATGATAATCAAGGATATACCGATCTTCATTATCTGAAAAGTGAACAGCAGCCACTGCAAGCCCGTCAACCTCTTCAAGGGCATTGGCAAGGAAGTCAAATTTTAATGCGAGGGCACCTATCTTTACCAGCCCTGTCTCAGGATCTGTCTGCGACTGTATCTTGTCAAGGATAACATTTTCAACAGTCGGATTATACATACTGAATGAGCCCTTGATCGCATCATACCCTGACGCATAAAGAGTGCCAGCAAACAAAAATACAACTAATACCAGCATTTTCCTTTTCATGTTATTCTCCAAATGTAATTTTTCCTAAAAGTAGTCAGATTTCTGAAAAAGTCAATTCCTTGGATCATGCGATCCCTTCAGAAACCTTGACAAAGCGCAATAGCCAAAATACTATGCAACGGTTTTAGTGAGGCATCTCTTTAATTTCAACATCCCCGGTAAAGGGAGTTCATATAAAATATAAATTATGGAGGATTTATGACCAGAGCAATGAGGAAATTTTTTCTTTTATCCTGCTGTTTTCTAATGATTGCAGTTCTTTCCGGCTATCCGGTTTGTTCAGCCCAAGAGGCGCTCCCAGCCGGGCAGGCCAAGGAGCAACCCAACCCGTTTGCCTATACACCGCCTTCCCGAGAGTGTACAAGGGCCATGCTTATCAAGGCAACCGAGAGTTATATTGCCGCCCAGAAGGCAGGTAACCCTTCGAAGATGTCGCTGGCAAAGGATGCCAAATTTTTTCAGGATATGAATCCTATAGCAAAAGACAAGGTGCTTATAAATACATCCTTGCCTGTTGCCTTTCACCGAAGCATGTATGATACGGCACGCTGCAAAACATTCACAGAGGTGATAGTTACAGGAGGTGCTGAAAAATATGTTATCGGGACACGGCTTACTGTTGATAAAGGCAAGATCACCGAGGTGGACAGTCTTGTTACAGATAAGTCTGACTGGCTTTTTAATGCAGATGATTATCTCAAGTATTCCAAGGCAGAAGACTGGTCAACTCTCCCCATTGATAACCGTGTGAGTCGGCAGGAACTTATAAATGCAGCAAACAACTATTTTGATTTTATTTTCCTTGATAAGGGGATAAGGCCGCCCTGGGGTTCTCCATGTGCAAGGCTCGAAGGGGGTGCATACACCAATCCCGATAATGAAGACAAAGACACATGCCAGATACCAGGCCCACTTGGGGAGATGTTTGTTTCAAACCGCACGTTCCTTGTTGATGAAGAACTGGGCGCAGTAAATATCTACTGCCTCTTTGAGGACAATGGGGCAGGCATGCCCGACTCACATACATTCAGGCTTGAAAATGGTAAATACCGCTTTATTCATACCCTGAGCGTTAACAGGAATGAAAAACCGGTAGAGGTCCCGGAATACAAACCTGAGCCGGATCCAGAATGTGACCGTAACATGCTCAAGGCGATGGCAGCCAGCTATATACTTGCCCAGGAGGCAGGTGACCTCTCCAAAATGGCCCTTGCAGACAAGGTGAAATACCTTGAAAACATGGCAGAGACTACCAAGGAAAAGGGCATGTGGAATACCCCCCTGAAAATAGCATTCCACAGGAGCATTTATGACACTGTCCGCTGTAAGACCTTTACAGAGGTAATAGTGACCGAGGGGAATGAAAAATATGTCATCGGGACGCGCCTTGCAGTTGATAAGGGAAGGGTAAAAGAGATTGATAGCCTGGTCACCAGTAAAAAGGACTGGCTCTTTAATGCAGATGATTACCTAAAATATTCAAGCTCAGAAGACTGGGATATTCTTCCCCCTGATGATCGCATAAGCAGGCAGGACCTGATAGATGCAGGGAACCAGTATTTTGATTATGTATTTATGGATAAGGGTATCAGACCCCCCTTTGGACACGTCCCGTGCGCAAGGCTTGAGGGCGGGGCATACACAAACCCCAGGGGTGAAGAAAAGGATACCTGCTGGATACCGGGGCCCCTTGGTGAATTGCCGATAGTGGGCAGGACATTTGTGGTTGATGAAGATATGGGAACTGTAAATGTCTTCTGCAGGTTCGGCGCATATAAAAACGGCATGCCTGATTCGCATACATTCAGGCTTGTAAGGGGCAAGTACAAATGGATTCATACATTAAGTGTTAACCTTACAGATCAGCCGTTGGCTGTACCTGAAAATGCACCTGGTGTACCGGAATCACATTAATTTGTTTTTGAGTACCACTTTTTTACAGGCTTTTTATAAACTGATGATTATAATAAATAAAATTTTATCAGGTAAGGAGGATTACCCTTGGACAAAGAATTTACCAGAAGAGAAATAATCAGTGCAGGGATAGGGGTTGCCGCAGTTGCACTGGCAGGGTCAGCAATATCAACAAAAGCCGCTGCTCAGGAGGCACCCGCCTCAAAAGCCGGAACAGGTGCAGCAGCGGGTTTAAGCGAATTCAATAAATATGGTGAGGAGCTTGAAAACGGCCTGGTCTTAAGGACATCCCCCATTGCAGTGAAGATGATCGAAAAGGAGGAGGATATCCCCAAAGGGGCATACCGGCCAAAGAGAGACGGTGGAATCCATATTGCCCAGTGCCAGGCATTCGGTATGTCACGGCGTCAGGGAATGACTGTTGCCATGCTCAAGGAAGACCACTGGTGCCCTACAGCCCTTATGGCCTACGGAATGGTCCCAAAGGCAAAAGGAGGGTTTTTTGGTGAGGCATACATGAGTTTTGATACAGGGAAATATATTGGGATTGTCACCGCACCGCTTAAGAGCGCGACATTCATGCCTGATGTGGTTATGATTTACATGAATCCTGCACAGCTCAGGGGTGCCCTGCTCCCCATGAATTTCAGCGGGGCAGATCAGGTAAAGACAGAACTTTTCCTCCCCTCATGCGGTCATGCGGTTGTAGACCCCATGAAAACCGGTAAATATATAGTGGTGCTGCCTGATCCGGGTGAATACCAGAGGGGGCTGGCAACAGAGGATGAGATGATACTCTCTGTCCCGCAGGCAAAGATGCAGCCTTTTATGGCAAGCCTTAAGCCGGGAGGCAAGATGTATTCCCACAGGGAGCAGCATATGGATATGAAACCTGACTTTGAACAGCCGCAGTTCTACAAGGATATGTTCAAGCAGTGGGGGCTTAGCACCGAATAGATAATTATTCCTTGACAAACTGGATTCATTTTAATAAATGATCCAGAAAAATATGACAGGGTGAATAAAAAACATCCTGTCAGTGTATCTTAAAACTTAATAACCATTTAAGCCTAGAAGGCCGACCGGTACGAATACCGGACTAACCTTCCAGGCTTTTTTATTTTTAGGAGGAAGAGATGAACATAAAGAAGGGGTTGGTTTTAGGCATTTCATTAATCACCCTG
Source organism: Desulfatiglans sp. (assembly GCA_012513605.1). Lineage (NCBI taxonomy): Bacteria > Pseudomonadati > Thermodesulfobacteriota > Desulfobacteria > Desulfatiglandales > Desulfatiglandaceae > Desulfatiglans > Desulfatiglans sp. The sequence continues at coordinate 51,324 of JAAZBV010000153.1, forward strand.
TTTTTCACAACCCCTTACACACCTGCTGATGATAAGAGAGAAGAAAAAGGGGAAGAAAAAAAGGTGTATGTACTTGATGATATAGTTGTTACTGCTCCTGCTATTATAAGCGGAAATGAGGTGAACAGGCTCGGAAGCCAGGTCACCCATGTTACAATGGAACAGATTCAAGACCTCAATGCAATGGACCTCACCTCAGCCCTGCGCAGGGTACCGGGTGTTGTCATATCCAGACATAACCAGGTGGGGAGTTTTGGAGGTGGAGAGGGAGGCGCCATATTTATCAGGGGAAAGGGCAGCTCTCGCCCGGGCGCGGAGATACAGACACTTATAGACGGTATCCCGAAGTTTGTGAGTGTATGGACACACCCCATAATGGATGCACTCAATGTGGATATCGTTGACACAATAGATATCTATAAAGGGGCACAGCCGGTGCTTTTTGGAAACATGGCCTTTGGGGCAGTGGATGTTCAGACAAAACGTATGAAAGATACCGGCTTTTATACAGGTATAAAGTCAGGCTATGGCTCAAACAAGACACATATGGCTTCAGTGGAACACGGGGGCAAAACAGAGAGATTTGATTACTACCTGCTAGGCGGATACCGCAGTTCAGATGGTCACAGGGTCAATGCAGATGGGGAACTCCAGGACCTTTTCCTTCATATGGGGTATGATTTTACCGCAAAGTGGGGCATGGACCTGACCCTGATATATACAGATAACTGGGCCGATGACCCTGGCCCTATCGACCTCTCTTATCCTTCAGATGGCCGATTCAACAATGATGATTTTTTCATGGTTGCCACAATATCCAATAACTACGAGAGGGCAAAGGGTTATGTAAAATTCTACAGCGACAAGGGGGATATAGACTGGGTAAACCAGGAGGGAACACCTGGCTATGATACCCTGACAGATTATAAGAACTATGGAATAAGGGCGCGTGAGACCATAACACCGTGGCAGAAAGGGGAGTTAATGATGGGTATTGACCTTGACTACATAAGGGGAAAGGCCCGTTTCCTTCACCCTGTAGATGGCAACAGCGCATTCCCTGAAGAGACATTCCGCATCTTTTCTCCATATGCCTCCCTGAGTCATACATTTGGAAGCTTGGATAATATTTATTTTATACCCTCCATTGGGGTAAGGCACCTTAATCACACTGAATTTGATAGTGAAACAGCCCCGCAGGCAGGGATTATACTGGGGATAAAGGAAACAAGGCTTCATGCCTCATATGGCAAAGGTATTAATTATCCGGGCATCTATGCAAAGGTCCAGGATAACCTGTGGATGCCCGGAGACAACAGGTGGTCTGAGCTTGAAGCAGAAAACCTTGATCACTTTGAGGCAGGGGTTGAGCACAGGTTCAGCAGTAAACTTATAGTTGATTTAACATGGTTTTATGACAGGGGAGAGGACAGGATTGTAACATCTCCCCCTCCACCCTTCCCCCCCATCCTTACCAATATAGGGGAGTATAAAAACAGGGGTATTGAAGGGAGTATCACGGCTATACCAATATCAGGCCTGTCACTCTTTGGAGGTTTTACATATCTTGACTCTGCGCCCGATGACCTGCCCTATGCCCCGGAGTGGACATTCAGCGCAGGGTTCAATTACAGCCCTGTTGACAATTTCCAGATCAGCATGGATACTCAATATGTTGATGACCAGTATGTCACCTCAAGGGCGCGCATGAGGAACACTGTTAATACGGATGAGGTGGATTCATATTTTCTTGTAAACGGAAAAATCAGCTATGATTTCAGGTTAACCGGCTGTGATGCTGACTGGCAGGTGTTTTTGGCAGCAGAAAACATAACAGATACGGACTATGAACAGAAAAAAGGTTATCCTATGCCGGACTTAGGTTTTATGATAGGTTTTATCGCAGAATTCAATTAACTATATGAGGTGGTTATGTGCAGATTCAGTCTCAGGACATTATTGTTAATTCTTTTTCTCCAGGTGCAGGTCTATGCGCATGATGTTGCCCTGCCTGTAATTGTTGATACGGATATGGCGCTTGATGATATCAGGGCAATCACCATGCTTCTAAACAGTGAGGTTGCCCAGGTGCCCCTTTATATTGTCTCAGACGGCGTAAGGGCTCCTGAAGAGGGTATGAAAAATCTAAAGGCGCTGCTCAACTATTTTGAAAGGGGCGAGATCAGGGTTGTAAAAGGAAAGGAGCTTGACCTGACAGTCCCTCCGGTAAGACAGTACATAAAGAGCATAAATGTGCCAGGCAGTGAAAAAATCTCAGGCCTGGCTGCAGAAAGTCCTGCCCCTGATGCGATAGTCAGCCTGCTCAAGGCTGCGGATGAGCCTGTAATCTATCTGTGCCTTGGCCCCCTCACAAACCTTGCAGCAGCGCTGGCGATTGATCCGGCAATAGTGAGGCAGATATCCACTGTAATCTATTACGGCTGTGACCCTGACTCTGAAGAGCCTGGCTGGAATACCCTCCGTGACCCTGAGGCTGCGCGCAGGGTATTTTCATCAGGGGTAAAGATTTGCTCTCTCATTCTTCCTGAAAAAAAGCTGCTGCCATTTAATAATGGGCTCTATAAAAAGGCAATTACACAGGGGACAAGGGCATCTAACCTGATAGAAATGGTACATGAAACCGAGACCATTAAGAAGATGCTTGATGAGGGCCATTTTTATGTATGGGATGAGATGACGGTGATCTATTTTAATGATCCTTCCCTGTTTACCTTTTCACCCTCTCCTGACAATAAGGATGCGATGGTCTTAAAGGATATCAACAGAAAGGGCCTTGAGTCGGCATACCTGAAGGCCCTTGGACTTCCGGGTGATTTTCACCTGAATCCGAGAGATTCTGTCGTGTTAACAGGGATCCCGCGAGACCCCTCCATGTTCCAGGAGGATGTCCGCCCTGCTGTAAATCAGCTTATTAATATGTATGGTGTTGAGGAGTGGAAGGCATGCCTGCTTACCAATGAATTTCACAGGCACCTGGGGATATACTCCATAGCAGGCGCCAAGATGGGTGTGAGGGCGAGGGAGATACTTGAGGCACCCTTTGACTCACTGGAGGTAATTTCAAATGCAGGAAATAACCCGCCTTTAAGCTGCATGAATGACGGGCTCCAGGTCTCTACCGGCGCAAGTCTCGGGAGGGGGGCAATCAGGGTCAATGCCGGAAATACCCCTTCAGCGGTGTTTTTATTCAAGGATTTAAAACTCACCCTTACCCTTAAAAAAGAGGTCTGGGCAAAGATAAAAAATGATATAGGAAGACTTGTTTCCAGATATGGAGGGACAACGCCTGAATATTTTAAAAAGGTAAGGGAGCTCTCTATAATTTACTGGAAAGACCTTGACCGTGCATTGATCTTTGACGAAAAGATGGAAAAGGCAATACCAGGGGGCAGATAAATAAAAACCACCAGGGGTAAAGGCAGCATGACCAGGTAATTACCTGTTTAAGGGCATTTAATCTTTAACCCCTGCAATTTTTATGGATATAAAACCCTTCAAAAACAGTGGCCATTTTAATGTTCCTGATCCCAGCCGCCTCCAAGGGCCTTATAGAGCCTTATGAGACCGAGTGTTATTGTCCCACTGCTGCTGGCCCGGGACTCTTCAAATGAGAGCAGGGCGCGCTGGGCATCAAGGACATCCAGAAAATCAACCAGCCCTGAACTGAACCGTTCATCAGCTATCTCCAGGGCCATTTGTGCGGCAGTGGCGCCCTTTGTAAGCATTCGGTATCTTTTCTGCTCCTCGCCATAGGCCATGATAGCATCCCTCACCTCTTTGATCGCATTGAGCACAGTGGTTTCATATTCAATAAAAGTGCGCTCCTGAATAGCGTTCTGGATCTCGATCTGATCCCTGATCCTGTTCCGGTTAAACACAGGAATGCTTATAAATGGCGAAATGTTCACTGCAGCGTTTTCATCGGAGAAAAAATTATCAAGGGAAGATGCAGTAAGCCCCAGCGCCCCGGTCAGTCTTAAAGATGGGTAAAGATCAGCCGTGGCCGCACCAACCCTTGCGGTCTGGGCAGCGAGCGCCCTTTCTGCCCTCCGGATATCAGGCCTGCGGCGCAGGATATCAGCAGGAATACCTATTACAATTTCAACCTCCGGCACAGGTATGGGCGAGGGGGAAGAGAATTCATCATGGAGCTCTCCGGGCATCTCTCCAAGCAGGATGGCCAGCGAGTTCAGAGTTTCTTCAATGCTGCCCCTGTAACCGGGTATGCGTGCGCGGGTATTTTCAACATTATACCTTGATTGTTGAACCTGAAGGGAGCCAATCAACCCTGCGGCTGCCTTGTCTTCAAGGACAGAGAGCGCCTTTTCCTGAATTTCAAGATTACGGCTGACAATTTCAAGCTGTTTCTGAAGTGTCCTGAGCCTCACGTAGCTGCTCACGGTCTCAGAAACCATGCTGACAAGAGCGCTGCGGTATCCCTCCCCTGATGCCTCAAGTTCTGCTGCTGCCGCCTCTATATTCCGGTGCCTTTTTCCAAAAAGATCTATCTCCCAGGATGCATCAAAACCTGCGTTATAGTAGTCGCTCCCGGTGGAGAAGGCTGAAGGATCGGGGTCATCAGAGGTTGGTGTCCCTGACTGTGTCCTGCGATATGTTGCCGACCCTTGGACAGATGGGTGGAGTTGTTTGCCCGCTTCACCCAGCACTGCCCTTGCCTGCCTGATGCGTGTCAGGGCGATTTTAATATCCCTGTTGCCTTCCAGCGCCCTTTTTACCAGATCACTCAGGGCCGGATCATTAAGGGTTGTCCACCAATTTGCGAGCCTCTCTGCTTCAGCGGACTGTAAGGCTTTTTCCCCTTCCCTTTCAACACCAGGCCATTTTGCAGGCACATCCATACTGACAGGTCTGTAGTTCGGGCCCACCTGGCATGCGCTCATCATGGCGCAAAGGAGCAGGGCAATAATCATTATCTTACTGTTTTTTTTATTATTACTGTTCATTATCTTCCGGTAAAACTGAACCTTCCTTTTTATTTTCTGTTTTTGTCTGTATGTGCATAAATTTCTTTATTCTCTCACGGGCAGTCTGGAAAACGGCCCATAATGAAGGGGTAAGCACCACCCCGAAGATAGCGGCAGCAACCATGCCGCCAAATACCGTTGTCCCTATGTGGCGTCTCCCCACAGCGCCAGCACCTGTGGCAAGGACCATTGGCAGTACTCCCAGGATAAATGAGAGGGCTGTCATCAGAACCGCCCTGTACCTTATCCTTGAGGCCACACCGGCGGACTCTTCAATTGAGTGTCCGAACTCTCTCTCTGTCTTGGCAAACTCCACAATCAGGATGGCATTCTTGCTTGCCAGGCCAACCAGAAGGATCAGCCCAAGCTGTGCATATATGCTTAGTGATATATCAGTGATAATGAGTGCAATCATTGCGCCCAGGGCCGCTACTGCTATGGAAAGCATAACAGGAATGGGGATAGTCCAGCTTTCATACTGACCGACCAGAAAGAGGAAGCCGAAGATCAGGGCCATAATTACGAGGATAATCACCTGCCCCTCGTTTTCCCTTTCCTGGTAACTCATCCCGGTCCATTCGTACTGGAAACCGGCAGGCGCTGCCCTTTCCATGACCTCGCCCATGGCATCCATCCCTTCAGTAGAGCTGAACCCGGGTGCAACATCGGCATTAACCTGGACAGATGGATACATATTGTAGCGTGATATAGATTGAGGCGAGAGAATGGTAGTTATGTCTACAAGGGTGGTTAACGGCACCATCTCCCCTTTTCTATTCTGGACATATACATTCAATATATCTTCCAGCTTGCTTCGATAAGGGTAATCCGCCTGGAGCTTCACCTGATAAATCTTGCTGAAGAGGTTAAAATCATTAATATAGCTTGAACCCAGGATTGCCTGGAGCGTGGAAAAAACCCTCCCGATGGGTACATCCACCATTTCTGCCTTTTCACGATCAACATTGAGATAGAGCTGGGGAGTACTGGGGCGATAGGTACTGAAGGCCCTGCTGATGCGGGGGTCCTTGTTTGCAGCATCAACCAGGAGTGTCAGGGCATTTGCGAGTTCATCCGGGGATTGTCCCATTGCCGCCTGCAGGATGAAGTCCATCCCGCTTGAGGAACCGAGCCCCCTTATTGGTGGCTGATTAAAAGCCCTTATCTGCGCCCCCGGGATAGTTGCTGCAATCCTGCTGATGTGTGCCAAAATGGCATCAACCTGGAGTTCAGGGGTCTTGCGCTGATCCCAGTGGTCAAACAGTAAAAAGGCCATCCCGCTGTTACCCCCGCCGCCTCCCATCTGGCCGAAACCCGCAATAGTCATTATATCCTTAACCCCCGGTATGGTACGGGCCTTTTCATAGAATTCCCGCATTACCTCAACGGTTCGCGGCTGTGTTGCATTTTCAGGGAGCTGCACATCAACCATGACTGCACCCTGGTCTTCTGTAGGCAGAAAACTTGTGGGATGTATTGAAAACAGGTACCCGGCAACCAGGGTAACAACTAGAAGTATCCCGAAGGAGACCATTTTACGACGGACAAGCCACATGGCGCAGTGGACATAAATGTTTCTGACCCTGTCCAGCCATAGGTTAAACCATTTAAAAAAAACAAATGTCTTTTTTTTATGCGGTTTAAGAAGTATGGAACAGAGGGCCGGGCTTAGTGTAAGGGCGCTGATAGTAGATATAGATACTGCTGTTGATATGGTCACTGCAAACTGCTGATATATCCTGCCGGTAATACCGGATATAAAACCTATTGGTATAAAGATTGCAAGCAGCACCAGTGTTGTTGCAATAACTGCACTGGAAACCTGCTTCATTGCCTTGAATGTGGCCTCTCTGGGAGCAAGATGCTCTGTCTCTATGAGCCTCTGAACATTTTCTACCACCACAATGGCATCATCCACTACAATACCTATTGCAAGAACAAGGGCGAAAAGTGTCAGCGTATTGATGCTGTACCCAAGGGTCAGAAGCACTGAAAATGTCCCTATAAGCGAAACGGGTATCGTACAGGCAGGTATAAGGGTTGCCCTCCAGTCCTGTAAAAAGATAAAGACAACCAGCACAACCAGCATAAAGGTCATAAGCAGCGTCATGACGATCTCGGATAGAGCTGTGCGGATAAAGGTGGTCGGGTCATTGGCGATTGAAAATTCCAGGTCTTCAGGGAAATAACGTGAAAGCCTTGTTAGTTCTGCGTTCACCCTGTCTATGGTATCAAGGGCATTTGCATCAGGAAGCTGGTTCAACCGCATTGCAATAGCTGGATGTCCATTGTAGGTGGCGCCGGCGGCATAACTCTCTGCCCCCAGCTCAATTCTGGCGACATCCTTCAGGGTAAGTCTGCCTCCATCCTTATTGGTGCGGAGGATAATATTTTCAAACTCCTCAACCCTCTCCATTCGTCCTGTTGCCCTGATGCTATACTGAAGCTGCTGAGAACTGTAGGCGGGTTCGGTCCCGATTGCCCCGGCAGCGGCCTGGATATTCTGGCTGGCGATTGCCGCAGAAACTGTATCCGCGCTAATCCCGTAAGCTGCCAGCTTTGCAGGATCAATCCAGATCCTCATGCTGTATTTACTCGGGCCCATGATCCCGACCTCGCTCACACCCTCAACACGGGCAATAGCATCCTTTACCTTGTCATCAAGGTATGTGCCTATGGTAAGCTGGCTGTGGGTGCCTTTTGGAGAATAAAAAGTGTAAAATCCAAGCACATCACCCGACCTTGAGAAAACACGTACAGACTGCTGCCTCACCTCGGCAGGCAGTTTATTGTAAGCCCTCTGTAGAAGGTTCTGTACCTTGACCATGGCAATATCAATATCAACCCCTACCTCAAAGGTGACAGAGAGGCTGTAAGACCCGTCGCCGGAAGAGGATGACATGTAGATCATGCCTTCTACACCGTTGACCACCTCTTCTATGGGGGCGGCCACTGCATCGGAGACCACCTGTGCGCTTGCACCAGGATATGCGGCGCTGATACTCACGGTGGGAGGCACTACATCAGGGTACTGAAGTATGGGGAGATTGATCAATGCAATGATCCCTGCGATCAGTATTATAACCGAAACAACCATTGCCAGACGTGGGCGTTCTATAAAATGAGCAGAAAACATTTATTTATTACCGGTCGCGGGGGCAGCCTTTGCTGTGCCGCCTGAAATATTTACAGCCTGTCCGGGCTGAACCTTTTGGATGCCTTCAATAATGACAACTTCACCGGCCTTAATACCATCATCAATAATCCAGTCAGTTCCCAGGGCCGATCTTTTTTTAATCATCCTCATGCTGGCGATGTTTTCCTTATCCACCACAAAAACATAACTCCCTTCACGGCTTTCCATTACCGCAGGCTGGGGAACCAGGGGAACCAGCTCCGCCCTCACCGGGGTGAGGATAACCGTTACATACCCTCCGGGAATAAGTATCCCATCAGGATTGGCGAATCTGGATCTCATTGATATGGTTCCGGTTGAGGAATCGATTGAGGTATCGATAAAATCCCATTCGCCGTCACCTTTGTACAGGGTTCCATTGGGAAGACGCAGTGATGGTTTGAATATCTTTTCAGGAGAAGAGCCTGAACGTTCCAGGAGGTTGAGGTATTCTACCTCACTTATGGAGCACACTACCCTGATCGGATCAATCTTGACAACAGTGGCGATTGTACCGGAACTGGGTCCAACATAATCGCCAACAGAATATCGTTTCTGTGTTACACGGCCTGCAATGGGCGTCCTGACAGTAGCATACGCAAGGTCTATCTCTGAAAGTTCCAGGTTAGCCTTTGCAGAAACAAGCTGGGCGCTGTAAAAGCTGACATTTTTCTGGGCCGCTTCAACATCCTTTTCCGGGACGCTCTCAGCCTTTGCCGTCTGAAGCCTCTTAAGGTATTTTTCCGCCTCTGTGAGATTGGCCTCTATCTGTAAGACCGAACCCCTGCGGGCCTCAATTTCAGCCTTGAAACGGGCCTTTTCTATGGTGAACATCAGGTCTCCAGCCTTAACATTCCTTCCTTCAGTAAAATCTATGGTTTCCAGATACCCTGACACCCTTGCAACCAGATCAACTGAATCAACTGCCTCTATACGCCCTATATATTCCTGTGAAACGCTGATCTCTTTTGCAATAATCTCCTGCGCAATCACTAAAGGGGTTGCCCCCCTCATCTGTGGGCGTTGCCCCATATCCGGAGCAATAGAGCCTTCCTTCTTACCGTGTAAAAAAAACCAGGCCACCACAAGTATTATAACGATTAATAAGGCGTACCTTATAAAACGCCTTTTTCCCATTGTATTGAAATAATCCTTTTCATTAATCAATCTATTAACTCCTTAACAATCACCTTATGGTAAAACAGGTCTGAGTTTAAAACATTTTAATCCAGTCTTTATAAGATGCTGTAAAACACAGGCAGAGAGATACACGGCTGGAACATGATGAATTTTAAAACCTCGAAGTGAGAATTAAACCTGCTACTATTATTTTTAAGGTCAAATTTATTTTAAATTCCCCGGGTTGTCAAGGCACAATCCAATAAATCCACTCAGGCAAGGCTGTACAGAAGCTTTATCTCCTCTTTCCACAAAGACTCATCAGGGGTCTCAAGTACCATCGGGATATTGTCAAATAAAGGGTTATTCATGATAAACCTGAATGGCTCTATGCCCAGCTGCCCTTTTCCTATGCTCTCGTGCCTGTCCACCCGGCTTGCATGGGCCTTTTTGGTATCGTTAAGGTGAAGGGCCTTCAGGTATCTCATGCCCACTATTTTGTCGAACTCCTCAAGGGTGTGCTCAAAAGCCTTATCAGTCTTGATATCATACCCGGCAGAATAGGTATGGCAGGTATCCAGACAGACCCCTATGCGGCTCTTGTCCTTTACATTACCGATTATATGGATAAGGTGTTCAAATCGATTACCCACATTGGTGCCCTGGCCTGCGGTGTTTTCTACTACTGCCATAACCCCTTTTGTCTGATCAAGGGCAAGGTTGATGGATTCAGCTATCCTCTCAAGGCACTCTTCTGGGTCGATCTTGCCCAGATGGCTCCCCGGATGAAAATTAAGGTATTTGAGGCCAAGCTGTTCGCAGCGCTGCATCTCGTCAAGGAATGCTGACCTTGATTTAATTAGTCCATCTTCATCAGGGCTCCCAAGATTGATCAGGTAGCTGTCATGTGGAAGTATATACCTGGGATCAAAACCCAGGGTCTGGCAGGCATCTTTAAACTTAACAATGTTTTCAGACGTGAAGGGCTTTGAGACCCACTGCCTCTGGTTTCTGGTAAAGAGGGCAAATGCCTTTGCCCCTATATCTGCTGCATTTTGAGGGGCCATTTCTACCCCTCCGCTGGTACTTACATGGGCGCCTATATATTTCATTTATGGAAAACCCCTTTAAATATTGAGAGATAATAATAACTTTTCGAATCAGGGCCAGACTCAGACTCAGATTCAGACAAAGAGTAAGTCTTATAATAAAGTTTGTCAAAACATTAGAAACATTACAAGCTGTTTACATATCCATGACAATGGCGTATTATTTCATGAAAAAGATAGAGGGAGACAATATGGTAACGCCTCAGGTAAAGATCATAATCGAAGATATCAACAGAGAGATTAAAAAGGCGGTAAAGGTATTAATTGATCTCTCAGGTTCCTGGGATGACACAAGGTCAGCCGAAGATATTATCATGGATATCAAATCGAATAGAAAAAACTCAAAAAAACTTGAACAGATTTAATTTTTCACACATATTTCATTACAGGTTCATACTCATTTCACAGTCAGGTTTTAGGATACTGTCAAATTGTAAAAGGTTTTAACAGACAGCTATTATTGTCAGTAAATAGTGGTGACACCTAATATCAGGAGGGCTTATGGCGACAAGATTCAGAATTCTTCTACCCCAGTTTTTTTTCTATATGGTTTTTATTCTTCCGGGTCACCCTATCACGGCCCAGCAGGCGAATCCCGGTCAGCCTCTTCAGATTTTAAACATCACCCCAAGCGGTGAGGATGTACCAACTACAAATAAGATAGTGTTCCAGTTTAACAGGGCGGTTGTACCTGTTGGAGCAATGGACAGAAAGGCATCCGAGGTACCAATAACAATAAACCCTGAGATCAAAGGCCGATGGCGCTGGCTCAATACCTCTGCACTGGCTTATATTATCGATGATGATTCCCCTCTTAAACCTGCAACCCGGTACGAGATAGAGGTAAGACCAGGCATAAAGGCAGAGAATGGCGCAACCATGATTGCGGCTGTAAGGCGCACCTTTATTACAGAGCGGCCAAAGGTTGTACACACATGGTTTAAAACATGGAGGTCGCCAACCCATCCGGTTGTAAGGGTGATCTTTAATATGCCTGTTACAAAGGATTCGGTAGAAAAACATCTTTATATGCATCAGGGATGGCTTAAGGAGGGGAGGGTAAAGGTAAAGGCAGAGCCGGATCAGACAGAAAAGGAGCTGCCAGATATCCTGCCCCTTCCCGGTGAAGAGGGCATGGCCCTTGTTATTCCGGAAGGGGCGTCTAAAGAAGAGCCATTAGAAGAGGTATCCCTGTTTGATACTTTATACAATCGTGTCGCTGCATTTTTTACTGCTCTTTTTTCAGATAAATCTCAGCAAGAGAAGGTGGTTAAAACCCAGGAAGAGAGTACTGGGCCAGAGCGTGCATGGGTGATTATGCCTGAAAAAGAGCTGAAGGAGAACACGACTGTATATATCAGGGTGGAGCCGGGGCTTGAACCTGATTCAGGAACAGAGAAAGGTATTGAAGATAGAGAACTGGTTTCATTTAGCACATTCCCTGAGTTCCAATTCAACGGCTTTGAATGCTTTGATATGAATCATAACCGGATATCCATTAATCCTGGTGATGCGCCTAATAAAAGTAGATTATGCAACCCTATGCAGCCTGTCATACTGAAATTTTCCTCGCCGGTCTTAAATTCTGAGATAAAAAAGAATGTAAGGTTCAAACCTCAATTGCATGAACCGGAGTCAGGGGATGATGAGGAGGATGAATACTCCCAATTGAACAGGCCCTACTCCAGGGATCAGCTCTATTATTCATATATGCCAAGTCTCCTTAAGGCAGCCCAGGATTATCAGGTGAGTATCCTCCCCGATTTGCGTGATGAATTCGGACGCACCCTGAAAAAGGAGATCACTATAAATTTTGCCACTGATCACAGGCCACCTGACTACCAGCTTACAAACCAGATCTCCATACTTGAAAAGGATATTGCTACAGAAGTCCCGGTATATGTAACTAATATTGATAAGCTACATCTGTTTTATGACAAAATAACTTCAAAGGGTGCCGACTACGGACTCTCTAAAGAATTGACTTTGCCTGGAATAAAGGACCTGTCAGTCAAGCTCCCGATGAAGGTAAGGGATATGCTTGGAAACGAGTCGGGCGTGGTTGCGGGTTCTGTGGTTACCAGACCATATATCAAAAAGTGGGAGGATTATAATAAATTTTTTATCGAGGTAACCCCATTCCAGGTGCATGTGAAGATGGGTCATTTCAACGCCATTGCGTGGGTAACAGACCTTGCAACAGGTAACCCGGTTGAGGATGCAGAGGTCACAATATACAGGGCAAAGGCCATGACCCTGACAGACTCTCCAGAAATCCTTGCCCGTGGCACAACCGGGACAGATGGTACAGCAACCCTTGAAGGTTTGGAAAATCTGGACCCTGATACAAAATATATATACGGGTATGACCGGTCCAATGAGATCTTCTTTACAAAGGTGGAAAAGGGGAAAGAGATGGCGCTTCTCCCAATGGATTACAACTTCCTCATGAACACATACAACGCATCTCATTACACAGTATACTCCTCATCAAGGGGAAAATACGGGTACATACGTGCATGGGGCACAACGGCCCAGGGTGTGTACAGGGCCGGAGACACTATCCAGTACAAGATATATGTAAGAAATCAGGATAATGAAAGATTAATTGCTGCACCGGACAATTCATATTCCCTCAAGGTAATAGACCCTATGGACAAGACAGTCCATGAAATCAAGGATATTACCCTTTCGGAATTTGGCGCATTTGATGGCGAGTTCACGGTGCCTGAAACAGGTGCGGTCGGCTGGTATCGCTTTGAACTCTCCGCATCATACACAAAGACAACCTGGGAACCCATGATGGTGCTGGTTAGCGATTTTACACCATCGCCATTCAAGGTGACAACTGACCTGAACGGTAAGCTGTTCAGGCCGGGTGACATGATCGCAATTACCACCCTCGCAAAACTCCATGGAGGCGGACCATACACGGACGCATCAGCAAGGGTTACCATAACCCTGAATAAAACTGAGTTCACCTCCAGTGATCCTTTAGCCAGGGGCTTTTATTTTGACAGCTCTGCCCCTGAAACACCTGAGGAGATTACCCTCGGCCAGAAGGAAGGCACCATTGATGACAAAGGTTCTCTTTTAACAGATATCAAGCTCCCTGAAACCGCCATATATTCTGGTAAACTCACCATTGAGAGCGCTGTAAGGGATGACAGGGGGAAATATATCTCAGCAAGGGGCAACGCAGATTATGCATCAAGGGAGAGGTTTGCGGGTCTGAGGTCAAACACCTGGATTTTAAAACAGAATGAGCCCTCCTCTGTAGAATTAATAGTTGTTGATGAATCTGGAAAGCCTGTTAAGGGTGTGCCGGTTACTGTCAGTGTCGAACACAGGGAGACAAAGGCATCAAGGGTAAAGGGTGCAGGAAACGCATACCTCACCCAGATGAACACCAGGTGGGTGGAAGATGAAAAGCGGGTTGTCACATCCAGTAATAAAGGTGTGGAGTTCAGTTTCACACCCGGAAACGCAGGAGGGTTTCGGATAACCGCTTCTGTAAAGGATTCAAAAGAGAGGGAACACAGCACCAGGCTCGAAAAATGGGTAGCAGGCAGGGGTGTGGTCTTGTGGGAGGATGACAACAAAAACGGCCTTGATATAGTCCCTGAAAAGAATGAATACAGGGTGGGTGAAAAGGCCAGGTACATGGTTAAGAACCCCTTCCCCGGGGCAAAGGCACTTATCACCATAGAAAGATATGGAACCATAAAGCACTGGGTGCAGACCCTTGAAACAGCAACGCCCATTATAGAGTTTGAGATCGAAAAAGATTTTGTACCCGGGTATTATCTCTCTGTTGTTGTGGTGTCACCCAGGGTTGAGATGCCCCTTGGTGAAAACGATGTAGATCTTGGAAAGCCTGCATTCAGGATGGGTTATGTACAGGGCAATGTAGCGGATCCCTATAAGCAGCTATCTGTAAGCGCAGCCCCTGAGCGGGATACATATAAACCTGGCGACCGGGTAAAGGTAAACCTACAGGCATCATACCAAAAACATATGATTGATGAGCCGGTGGAGTTTGCAGTGGCTGTGCTGGATGAGGCGGTTCTGGACCTACTCATAAGAGGCATAGACTACTTTGATCCATACAAGGGTTTTTATGAACTGGAAACCCTTGATATGCTTAACTACAGCCTGATCATGCAGCTTGTTGGCCGCCAGAAGTTTGAAAAAAAGGGGGCAGACCCGGCGGGTGACGGCGGGGCTGACCTTGGTTTAAGGAACCTGTTCAAGTTTGTAAGCTACTGGAATCCGTCTATCAGGGCGGATAACAGCGGAAAGGCTGATATAGAATTTGAGGTGCCGGATAACCTTACAGGCTGGCGGGTTCTTGTAATGGCGGTTACACCGGGTGAAAGGATGGGGCTTGGTCAGGGCAGATTCAATGTGAACAGGCCAACAGAGATCAGGCCGGTAATGCCGAATCAGGTTACAGAAGGGGACAGCTTTGATGCAGGCTTCAGCATAATGAACCGGACAGAAAAGGAGCGTGAGCTTGATGTAAACATTACTGCCAGGGGCGCAATTAATACTAGTGAAAATGGGCGACAGTTAAGATCCACCCTAAAGGTAAAGGTGAAGCCATATAAACGTGTAAATGTATTTATGCCAGTAAAGAGCAGGGGTGAGGGTAAAATTAGGTTTATTGCAAGGGCAGGCGATTCAATCGATCATGACGGGGCAATATTTGAACTTGATGTACGCAAAATGGCCAGCCTTGAGACTTCAGCCACATATGGCACTGCTGATTCTGAAACAGTCATTGAGTCATTGAAGTTCCCTGACAATATAAGAACAGATACTGGAAATCTGTTTGTAAACCTCTCGCCCACTGTTATTGGGAACCTTGAGGGGGCATTTAAGTATCTGCGTGATTATCCCTATAGCTGCTGGGAACAGAAGATTACAAAGGCAGTAATGGCTTCCCATTATATCAATCTTAAAAGGTACATGGCCCCTGACTTTGAGTGGAAGGAGGCAGGAGAAATCCCTGATATCATGCTTGTGCTC
The DNA here is from genome assembly GCA_012513605.1 of Desulfatiglans sp. Classification (NCBI taxonomy): domain Bacteria; kingdom Pseudomonadati; phylum Thermodesulfobacteriota; class Desulfobacteria; order Desulfatiglandales; family Desulfatiglandaceae; genus Desulfatiglans; species Desulfatiglans sp. The sequence goes on from JAAZBV010000153.1 coordinate 66,764, forward strand.
GCAGCCAATTACCAGGCCCCGTCTGGCGGCATGTCATTTTATGTGCCGCAGGAGCAGTTTGTCTCCCCATACTTAAGCGCATATACAGCAGTTGCATTCAACTGGCTAAAGGAACGGGGATACAGGGTGCCGGAGTCAGTGGAAAACCGGTTATATGAGTACCTTGAAACCATGCTCAGAAAGGATGTTGCCCCTGATTTTTACTCAAGGGGCATGACCTCAACCGTGAGGGCAGTGACCCTTGCAGCACTTGCACAAAAGGGGAGACTATCCCTGGATGACCTGAACCGGTATTATCCCCATGTTAAAGAGATGGATATATTCGGTAAGGCCCACTTTCTTATTGCTGCATCGCTCATAAATGGCGCTGAGGAGATGAGTAAAGATGTTTTTAATATGATCATCTCACAGTCTGATCAGACAGGCGGCAAGTTTATCATTAATGAGATGTTTGATGATGGCTTTGAGAGGATACTTACATCACCCTTAAGAACAAACGCGGCGGTGCTGAGCGCCATTCTTGCCTATGAGAAGGGAGAAGAGGGTAAGCGCCTCACAAAGGATCTCCCGTTTAAGATGGTAAGATACATTACCCAGACCAGAAAACAGGGCGGCAGGTGGGAGAACACACAGGAGAATGTCTTCTGCATGAATGCCCTTGTGGAATACAGCATGGCTTATGAGGCAGTGAACCCGGATATAAACCTTACTGCATCAATAGGGGATGCTGCACTGGGTAACGCAGTTTTCAGGGATATGACAGATGCCCCGGTTATACTGAAAAGGCCCCTGGGAGGGGGAGACCCTGGAAAAAGCACACAGGCAAAAATTACCAGGGATGGCACAGGCAGGTTCTATTACAGTGTGGGGATGTCCTATGCCCCAATGGAGATGAGAAAGGATAATATAGATGCCGGTATTGATATAAGAAGGGAATACAGTGTGGAGCGGGATGGTAAATGGGTTCTTCTTCAAACACCCATGAGGATAAAAAGGGGAGAACTTGTGAGGGTAGACCTTTATCTCTCCATCCCTGCTGCAAGGAACTTTCTTGTGGTGGATGATCATGTACCGGGCGGTCTTGAACCTGTAAACAGGGATCTGGCCACAGCATCAACAGTGGACGCGGACAAGGCAAAAAACGATTATGCGGCTGACTCATGGTTTTTCCATTATAGCGACTGGTCATATTACGGCATGTCAAGATGGAGTTTTTACCATAAGGAGCTGAGGCATGATGCAGCAAGGTTCTATTCTGAGTACCTCTCTCCTGGCAATTACCATTTGTCATACACAGCGCAGGCGGTTGCGCCGGGTGAATTTACTGTCATGCCGACCCATTCAGAGGAGATGTATGACCCGGATGTGTTCGGTAAGAGTGCGCCTGCTGTTTTGAATGTGGAGAAGTAAAGATTAACCGCAAAGACGCCAAGAACGCAATGAAAACAAAAACAAGTATGTTTTCATCTTTTAACAATAATTTTAACTTTGCGGGCTTAGCGTCTTGAGAGAGCAAAGCGAATGGGCGGTTAAATTATGTAATGATGTAGCAGGAGATACTTACAATTTCTCCAGGTTTTAATATTTAAGTTTAAGGCCAATTGTATAGTGACAAAAGGTCGTCATTCCCCGGCTTGACCGGGGAATCCAGAAGCAACGTAGCAAAGAGAAAAATATTGTTTTAAGAGAGAATAAGATGGATCAATTTATCAGATATATCACAGGGCATTTTCATAACAGATATATTAAGGTCTCTGCCATCACAATCGCCCTTGCTGCAATCATTGTTATCTTTAAAACCATCATCGACATCAAACCCATACCCCAAACCCTTATCCCTGATGCATCTGACATAAGCAGGGTGCGTGTGCTGGACAGGAACCATGTGCCCCTTGCTGTAACATATCAAAACGAATGGAATACGCATGACTATGTGCCCCTCTATGAAATACCTGATTTTATTCAACAGGCGTTTATTATTGCAGAGGATAAAAGGTTTTTTCACCATTCGGGAATAGACCGGCTTGCACGATTAAATGCTGCGTGGCAGAACATGCGCTCTATGGGCGGTGTGAGGGGTGCAAGCACAATAACCGAACAGGTTATAAAGATGATTCATCCCCGGCCAAGGACAATTTGGTCAAGATGGCTTGAGGGCGTTGAGGCGCAGGCCCTTGAAAGGGGGTTTTCAAAGGCAGAGATCCTGGAGTTTTATCTCAATGAGGTACCCTACGCCTCTAACCGTCGTGGCATTGTACAGGCGGCACGATACTATTTTGACCGTGACATAGATACCCTGAGCAGGAAGGAGATGCTTGCGCTTGCTGCTCTGGTGCGTGCGCCCTCAAGGTTTGATATGCGGAAAGATTCAACACCCATTAACGGGCCAATTAAACGGCTTGCAATGCTCGCTGTAAAAAATGGCCTTTTTGATGAAAGGGAGGCTGTAGAGACACTTAAAGAGCATATAAGGCTAAAAGAGACAGCCTTCCCTGTTGAGGCGGGCCAATTTGTGGATTTTATCATGGGTAAACCAGATAACCTCAATTATGTGAAAAGGGGAGAGCTCATCACAACACTTGATTCATCCATCCAGACGGCGGCTAAGAGCATACTTGATAACCATATGATAACCCTGGTTGGTAAGGGGGTAAAAAATGGGGCTGTGCTTGTGGTGGATAACAGCACCAGAGAGATAAATGCATGGGTTGTTAATGGCACAAGATCAGCAGATGTACAGGCCAGTTGGATAGATGCAGTAACAGCGCCTCGCCAGCCAGGATCAACCCTGAAACCATTTGTATATGCCCTTGCCCTTGAAAAGGGCTGGTCACCGGCCACTATTATTGATGATGCACCACTTTCAGAGACGGTGGGAAACGGGCTTCATGTATACAACAACTACAGCAGGATCCACTATGGCAAACTGCCCTTGAGGCAGTGTCTGGGCAATTCACTTAATATCCCTGCATTAAAGGCCCTGAGATTTATTGGCGTACAGAATTTTCTTGCTTGCCTTAAAAATATTGGTATTAAGAGCCTTGAAAAGCAGCCAGATTTTTATGGTGATGGGCTTGTGCTTGGTAACGGGGAGGTCACCCTTTTTGAGCTTGTACAGGCATATGCAACACTTGCATCTCAGGGTCTCTTTATGCCCCTCAAGATGATTTCGAATGAGATACCTGACACAGGAGAGCGGGTAAGGGTATTCTCGCCTGAAGCAGCATCTCTTATTGGGAATATTCTTTCAGATTCAAACGCGAGGAGGTTTGAGTTCGGTTCAGGGGGCGTACTTAATTTTCCTGTGCAGACAGCTGTAAAAACCGGCACATCCAATGATTATCGTGATGCATGGGCAGTAGGGTATAATAATAATTATACAGTTGGGGTATGGATGGGTAACCTTGATCGAGCTGCCATGAATAAAATCACAGGGGCAAAAGGTCCGGCAATTGTGCTCAGGTCTGTGTTCGCAGAGCTTAACCGGAACAACGAAACAAGGCCGCTTTACCTGAGCCCGAAGCTTGTGCAGGCGGATGTATGCAGGGATACAGGGCTAATGGATGATGACAGTTGCCTTACAGTGAGTGAATGGTTTATACCGGGCTCAACCCCTGACAAACCATCAAAGGCAGATGCTCCAAAAGAAGAGGGTGTAGTAATGACTCAGCCTTCCCCAGGGCTCCTCTTGGCTATGGACCCGCGTATACCCGATGATCATGAGGCATTCCTGTTCAGCATCTCAGGGGTAAAAGAAAACTCAAAGGTTGAATGGATTGTGGATAATCAACTGGAGGCGGTGACTAACTCAGGTGATTATATGTGGCCAATGATGAGAGGCAGCCATACTGTTATTGCAAGGGTATATACAAATGACAATATGGTTAAAGAAGAAACACAGGCAGTAGGGTTTTTGGTCAAGTAGGTTCAGTATCGTTCTATATATCACCATTGCCGTAGAGACAAGGCATGCCTTGTCTCTACATGGTGTAGCAATGATGCCTTTTTCTCAAATAAATCACTTTTCTCACTTTTTTCATTTTATATTCATATTCATTTCATAAACCCTGGTTACAATCAATTCAAACAATCAAACAGGGAGAAAAGACATGAAAACAATAAACGCTGTGAATGATTCATATATCGGTCAAATTCGCGTTCAATATGGTTCTGATATGCTTATTGCCCCCGGTGTAAGGATTATAATAAGAGATCCCGCCGGGAGAGTCCTTCTAATCAAACACACCGCTACAAATAAATGGGAAATACCTGCCGGCTCTGTTGAGCCGGATGAAAGCGTACTGGATGCTGCCAGGCGTGAGGTGTTTGATATAACAGGCCTGAGTGTCGGCCAGTTAAAACCCTTTGCATATTATTCTGACCCTGTGTATCAGCTTGAATGTGATACCGGAGAAAAGGTTCAGCAGTATATAATGGCCTTTATTACAGAGGATTACTCAGGGGAGATGTTAATATCTACTGACGAGATATCTGATATGGGTTTTTATTTTTTAAACTGCCTGCCGGACATAGATGATGCGCATATAGAAACAATACATGACCTTTTCAGATATCAGGGGGCTATTATTTTAAAATAGGGGTTCATCATAACCGAAAAGGTAGGGGCGAAAAATTTTTCGCCCCTACAGGATTCCCCTAAAAAAATATGCGTGTATTATGCCTGATTCATTTCTGGTTTTAAAATCAGCGCCAGAGGTACGGAATATTATTAGAATGAAGGGTAAAAAATTATTAGCTCCAGCGGAGCGAAATATTATGTGGTATTAAGGGGAAATATCATCATGAACATATTTATAATGTCCTTAATTATCATAATCATCACACTCTTATCAGGTTTCCATTCCTTCTGTTATGCAAATGAGATAGATATGGGCTTCACCCCTTTTTATAAAAGCGATATGCATATCTACTTAAGTTACGCCAGGCTGAAAGCCTTTGGACTTAGCAAAATCCAAAAGAAAAATAGGGCACTGTTAAAAGGTGTCATGATAAAGGCCGGGTTTATCCCTTTGAGTTATGAATGGTGGCATTTTGATGGCATAGAAAAGAATGCAGCCCGAAAGAAATATCAGATTATCGAATAGGAATGTACAATAGTACGTATTGTTTCCCTTAACACTGTTTCCTTTTATTCTTGGGTAAGATGATTAATAAAATATTAATATCAACAATGCTTTTTCTTTTAGTTCTCACAGCAGCCGCTCTTTTATATATTAATGGCTAACGGCATTTTAATTATCCGAATAGAAACAAATATCCAGTCAGGGTATTGATGTTTCTCATCACCAGGATAAATTTGAATACCCGAAGGCAAAAACTGGACATTCTGGCAATATACAAGCCGCGGGAGAGTAAAAGGTATAGATGGCCCGGTGGACTTAAATGTTTTTTATGGTACGAACTTATCTTATTTATTTGGAGATGATGTATATTAGGTCAATACAAAATCCCCATATATGCCGATGTGTTTTTATAACTTAATACCTGTTTGCAGGAGAATCCGAATGAAACAATTTTTCATAATATTATGCTTATTATGTATTCTTCCTGGTTTTTGTCATGCTGAACCCGATATTGATAAATTGGCGAAAGGCATTACATCCACATATCCCCTTTGGAAAATAAACGGGAAGCCGACAGGAGAAGAATATGGTTTTGAATTATTATTCGACGTCAACAATCCACAAAAAATTGAAATACCTGATTTTGAAACAATACTAAATGGTCAAAGTTATAATATATTATCATGCTATGGAAATTTTTTATCTGATTCAAAAAATGGTTATATTGTGGGTACTGCTGGTGAAGGGCCTACATTCGGAACAATATTATTGTTCAATGAAAAAATGCAGAAAATATCGTCTATTGGTTGCCAAAAGGTCGTAAAAATAAATATGGTAAATTTATTAAATACTGATCGAAATCAAATAATAACATGGGAAGACCACCATTATGGCACTAATACAACACGTCGTGTTCTAAACATTTACCAAACTGATAAGGAAAATAAAATATATTTAATTTTTAGTCATGATTTAGTGGATAATACCCGTATGCCTGAAGATAAAGAAATTAATTATTCAATCGATTATCAGTCATTAGCTGTAGAAAAGAAAATTAAAATTACTCGAAAGGACACAAATCAAGTTAATATTTGCACTTGGAATGGTCATATATATGAAGGGAAGGACTGTCAACAAGAGTATCCACAGTGACCAGGTGATATAACATCGCCCGACCAGTAATGCCCACTGGAGATAAACGACTTCGAGGTAAGAAGGTTGATATAGATGATCAATTCAGAATTTTACGAGCTGACCTGTTGCCTAAAACCTGTTTGACATCCATGTATCATTTGAATAAACTAAGTAAACTAATTTAATGGGGCTTAACAATGGAAAACATAAATATTCATGAGGCAAAGACAAAGCTCTCCGCCATGTTAATGGAGGTTGAACAAAAGGGGAAGACCTTTCTCATTTGCAGAAATGGCAAACCGGTTGCAGAGCTTGTGCCTCACGCTAAATCAGACCGTCTTACATATCACCCTGTTTTAAGCAAGATTAAAATCAAATATGATCCGACAGAAGAGCTTTCAAATGATGAATGGGGAGAAATAGAGTGATGCTTCTGGACACTTGTGCCCTCTTATGGCTTACCCATGACCAGAATAAAATAAACCAGGCGGTCATTGAGCTTATAAAAAAATCGCCGGTTATATATGTCTCAGCAGTAAGTGCTTTTGAAATAGGGTTGAAACATAAGGCCGGGAAACTCTATCTTCCTGTCCTGCCAAAAAGCTGGTTTGATAAAATTATTAAACACCACCATATAGAGGTTATTGATCTCAATTGGGAAATCTGTGTTAAAGCAACTGAACTGCCGGATATCCACAGAGACCCATGTGACAGGTTTATAATTGCTACCGCGTTGACTAAACAGCTTCCTGTCGTCACTGCGGATAAAAGATTTGAAGCATATGGGGTGCAGGTCTATATATAATTAATGCGAGATCAGGGCTTGTTACAATCTTTAAAAAAAGATCATAAAGGAAATATAAATGAATCGATTTAAGACATTTCTAAAAAATACTATCATAGGCGGGCTTCTTGTTATGCTCCCGGCAGGGTTGCTTCTGCTTGTAATTTCCTGGATTTTCGGGCTTATACGCAGGGCCATAAGCCCTATAACTATTATTGTTATGGAAAAATCCCCTGCCCAGGGGATGATCGCAGATGTGCTTGTAATTGCGGTACTTATTATATTATGTTTTACAGTAGGTGTTATAGTAAGGACAAAGGTCGGCAAATGGCTGCACACCTCTCTAGAGTCAAAGATACTGGCAAAGGCCCCGGGATACAGGCTTATCAAGGAGACCATATTCCAGTTCCTGGGCAAAAAAAGGTCCCCCTTTTCGTCTGTTGCGCTGGTTCAACTCTTTGACAGTGAGACCCTTGTAACAGCCTTTATTACTGATGAACATGAAAATAACGCCATCTGCACGGTATTTGTACCCACAGGTCCTAACCCCACCTCAGGACTTATATATCATGTGCCTAAAAGTAAGGTTTTTCCGATCAAGGTCTCTGTTGAAGATGCCATGAGATCAATAATAAGCTGCGGGGCAGGCTCATCAACCATTGTTGCGACCAGAAGGTCATGTCTGGAAAATGATCCTCTGTAATAAACAGACTTTTTATCACACAGGAGTTCACATGAAAGGACTATTAGACATAGAAAAAAAATTGTTTATAACTCTCCTTTTCATATCTTTTACAGCATCATGCGCTCACGTGGAGACAAAGGAAAAGGTTGCTGATGTTAAAAGGGTAGGATCGATCACCGAAAGTTACCTTGGAGAGGTAAGCGGTATAGCCATGTCCCGTTACAGAGAGGATGTGTTCTGGGTATTGAATGACAGCGGCAACAGCGCATCAGTATATGCCATACGAGAGGATGGGAAACCCGTGGGCATTGTAAACATTGAAGGGGTTACAAATAATGACTGGGAGGATATTGCCTCTTTTGAGTATGAGGGAAAACCCTATATAGTTGTTGCCGATGTGGGGGATAATTTTGCCAGGCGCAGCAAGTGCTTTCTCTTTTTTATAGAGGAACCTGATACAAAAAAGATCAAAATGGGTGACCCTATCACCGTTAAGCCATCATGGAGCATCACCTTTACCTACGAGGATGGCCCGCGTGACTGTGAATCAGTTGCAGTGGATGCAGTGACCGGTAAAATATTGCTTTTAAGCAAAAGGGATACACCTCCTGTGTTATATGAACTCCCTCTGACAACGAAAACTGAAAAGAATGCCGTTGCAAAAAAGATCACAGTAATTAAACCCCTGCCACAAAGGACCCAGGGGATAAGTGATTTTTTAAGCATGTCCAATATGACAACCGCAATGGACATCTCCGTTGATGGTCTTAATGCTGTTGTTTTGACCTATGCAGGGGCTTACCTCTTCCCGAAAGAAAAAGATGAAGAATGGGGCAAGGCATTTTCCGGTACCCCGGTGTATATTACCCTGCCTGTGATGCAACAGTCAGAATCCATATGTTTTGGGAAGGATGCCTCAACCATGTTTGTTACAACAGAGCAGGTCCCTGCACCTTTGTACAGGGTAGAGCTAAAGAAATAATTGAAAAAGAGCGAAGGTATGCCTCGGAGGCTTTCTATTATTTAGGTTGAATCATTTTCTAATTGGATTATACAATGAGTGCACAACCTAAATGGATACGAATAAGGAATTTTGAAATGGAAACGCATGTATACGAAACAACAATAAGGAAAAGAGGGATTCTGGAATTAAAGGGTCTGCCTTTTGATGAAGGGGATGAGATAAGAATAGTGATCTCAGCTAAAGGGAAGAAAGAGAAACTTGAGGCCCTTATTAATAATGACCACGTGTGGACAGACAGTGATATTAAAGAGATTCTTCGCGGCAGGGAAATAATAAACCAATGGAAAATATCCTGATCGATACAGACATTGTTATTGATTACCTCAGAACTAAGGAAAAAGACTCTACAGAACTAATACGACTACTTCTTAATCACACAATATATGTATCAGCTATTTCAGAATTTGAATTATATCTTGGGGCAAGAACGCAAAGACACCGGGATGATCTTGAAATTGTATTCAGCCAAGTGAATTTGATCCCATTTGATTTTGGATGCGGGCGGATTGCCGCCGATATCTGGAGGAATAGAGAAACAACACATCAAAATTTGAAAACTCAGTCCCAATAATATCCATATATTTCAATAAGATTATACTTTCTTCCAAATAGTCTGCATCATCAATATGTACTCTGCCAAATGGGAATTTTTCTCCTTTGCTATTAACAATTTCAAACTCTATCTCAGGGGCAGGTGCGGAAGGATAATGAACAAATGAAAATCTTTTATTTATTAAAACATCACCTTCATCATAATTAATCAAATACAACCTTAACCTATTATTTTTATTCTCAAGTTCAATTTTAATATTTGGTTCTACAGCAGAAGTACAAAAAGAAAAAAGTAGAATAAAAAGAACAAAATATTTGATCATGTCTATTACCCCCAGTTACTAGTCACAAATTAATCCATTAACGGCTCAGTTGATAGACAATCCAGGATGTACCTTATTTTATAATCCCCCATCTCTTAAACAGGAGGCTGTAGAATTTTGGTTGTTCAAAATCCGCCTGCATCAGTTTGGTTAAATGGACATACCCGAGCTTGATCTCATCATAGTGTCTCAGCCCCTCCACCAGGATCCTTACTTTATTTTTTGTCAGAGAGAAGATAATTTTATTTTCATCAGTCAATGCCCGCTCCTGTTCGCCCGGATCAGGTATTGTAATCATATAGCTTTGTTTACCCTCGATCAGAGGAACCAGGGAATAGATACAGGAGTCTATAGGATCAAATTCAGAGGTCACATGTACCCCCTCCTTGTATTTTATCGCCATCAGTATATTTCTCAGTTGAGCGTTGTTGGAATAGATAAAAACCACATCAGGTTCAAAGGTTGTATTTCTCAGGGGCGCTGTGACACATCCGATATATTTTCCGGCTTTTAAGCATGGGAAGGTCATATTCTTTGCCAGTTCGGGCTTTTCAAGGAAATGGCCCAGGAATTTTGAACCCGTTCCGCCCAGGGCCTCCTTTATCTCCGGATCATCATCGAATTGAGGATTATACAGGCCCCCTTTTCTGAAAAATTCGGGCTGTTCGACCAGACCATAACCGATGACCGGTGCATAGCACCAGTGATCTTCTTTAAGCATTGCCACTGTCTTGCCCTCGCGTCGAGTCAGGGAGAATGCCTGGCATTGGGCAATATGCTGATTACGATCCCTTTTCGGCCTTACAGCCTCTGCCGGGATCTCTTCCTCCTTTTGAATCATTTTAACTGCTACAGTGAAAGAATCCAGCCTTAAAATATCTTCAATCTCTTTACCATAACCTCTATATTTTTTAATTGCAGACATTTTCAATTCTCCCTTTACTTATATGATGGATTTAATCCGGCTGTTCTTGACAAGGGGTTATCTTACTCACGCCATTTTCATATATCAACTGATTTTATAATTTAAGGATTGTCTCTAATAATAGGGGCGAATAATTATTCGCCCCTACAATTCTATGTGGTGACCCAAACACCTAAAGCAGGTCAGATGCAAGCTCTGCCAGTTCAGACCTCTCATCCTTCTGAAGTGTTATATGTGAATATATTTTCTGCCCCTGCATCTAGCCTATAAGGTAGGAGAGCCCATTTTGAATTAGATATCTGATTTTTCTTTCCTACACCCGGCAAAAAAGTAAAGCGATCAAAGATAATAACCTTTAATCGTTTCGCCAATCCCTGGTTTTAGGATAAAACGCCATACAAAATTAGGCTTGACACACAAATACCTCCCCCCTATACTTTTGTCGTTAAGAAGTAAGTTTTTATATATTCAATCGTTTTTCACTAGGTATTTCATCGCACCAGCGTTGCCTGTTGGAAAGCCACAATCTAAAAATAGAGGAGAGAATATGAACGCAATCATGCAGATACTCTGGAATGCGCTAAAGGCTAACAAGTTAGCTTTGCTGGCCTGTCTGGTTTTCCTAGCCGCACCCTCGATCGGTCTGGCCTACGATATACACCCTATTACCGATTCAACCACCAACAACGCTAATATTGATGTTGCAGTTGATGCAGACGACATCCCCCATGCTGTGTATGACCGAGGCGGCAGCGTCTACTACAAAAAGGGGATTGGTGCTGAGGAACTGGTGGGGGTGGGAACAAATCCGGCCATCGCGGTCGGCCCTGACGGCGTGCCCCAGGTGGTCTATATGGCGGGAAGCGGTCAGTTCTATGTGACCAGGGCCGAAGGTGCCTGGCAAACGCCGATCCAAATCTCGACCTACAACCGCGAGATCGACATCGATGTGGACAGCAGCAACCACGCTCATATCGCCTATGTAGCCCAGATCGACACTTCGTATCCGAGCGAAACCAGTGCCGGGGTGGACATCGGCTACATTAACAATATCGACGGCACGGAATCCGAACCCTTTTCCGGGCCGATTGTGGTGTATCGGGGTATATACGAAAATCTGGGCGGATCCAGTTATCAAGGGTATTACTATGACTTTCCCAGAATCAAAGTAGATAGTGAGGGAAACTACCACATCATAGCTACTCATCAGTACTACTATAGATACGAGACCTATATTGAGCGCAATTACTATGTCGTGTATAAAACAAATACCGGCAGCGGTTTTTCTTCCAATAACACCTCCAGATCCGCTGCCGCAGCTTTGACCATCAATGCCCTGGCCCTGGCTCCGGGCGGCAGCCCCAGGGTGGCCTATACCCAGAACAGCGTAGCCTATTACGCCAGTCCTAATCCCGCATGGTCGGAAACCGCCCTTGCAGGCGTCACCACCCCAGCGTTGTCTGCAAACGACAATGACGTTGGCCTGGTGTATGTGGACAGCGGTAAGGTGTATCTCAATTTTGACGACGGCTCCGGGTTTGGCTCAGCCCAAGCAATCGCCGACGGATCAGCCCCGGCCCTGGGCCTTTCCCCGGACAGCCCTTTTGTCTATTATCTAGCCTCGGACGGTGTGAACAGCGAGGTCTACCTGCAAACCGATTTCAGTTTTGTGGCACCGCCCACGGTGACCGTGCAACCGGCAAGCCTGACCGTAACCTACGGCGAGGACGCCGTGTTCACCACGGCGGCGGATGGTCTGCCAGAGCCCACGGTGCAATGGCAGGGCAGCATTGACGATGGAGCCACCTTTTCCGACCTGGACGACGCCACCGCGGCCACCCTCACTTTGCCAGCGGTGACGATGGACGACAACGGCCTAAAACTGCGCGCAGTGTTTACCAATGACGAAGGCACCGCTACCTCGAACAGCGCCACCCTCACTGTTGCACCTAAAACCCTGACCCCGTCCTTGACGGTCGCCGACAAAACCTATGACGGCACCACCTCGGCCACCATCGAATCGCGGGAACTCACCGGGATCATCAACGAAGACGATGTCAGCCTGGTCAACGGCGTGGCCACGTTCAGCGACAAGGATACCGGCACCGGTAAAACGGTGACCATCACAGGGCTTTCTTTGAGCGGATCGGATGCAGAAAAGTATCAACTACCCGTAGGTGAGGTAACAACCACAGCCGATATCACATCGGCAGAGCTGACCCCGTCGGTCAGTGTAGACGATAAAATCTATGACGGTACAACTGGTGCTGTGATCGTAGACCGGGGTCTTGCGGGAGTCATCGGCGATGAGGATGTCAGCCTGGTTAGCGGTACCGCCGTCTTTCTCAACCCAAATGCAGGTTTGGGAAAATCGGTGACAGCCACAGGTCTTGCCCTGGAAGGGACCGACATCGGCAATTATACGCTGGTCTCAACGAGTGCTGCTACCCATGCAGCCATCATCCCCCGCTCCATCACGGTCACTGCAGCCGCCGCGACCAAAACCTATGATGGCACCAACACCGCGACAGGAATCCCAACCATCACCTCAGGCATTCTGGTCAACGGCGATACTGGCACATGGACCCAGTCATTCGATACCAGGCATGCAGGCACCAGCAAGACTCTCACCCCGACAGGCACAGTGAACGACGGCAACAGCGGTGACAACTACGCAGTCACCTTCGCACCGGTGACAACCGGAACGATCTCCCCCCTGCCAATGACCGTCTCGGCCGTGACCGAAACCAAGGTCTATGACGGCACAACTGCGTCGAACCTGACGCCCCAGGTCGAACCTGCCCCGATCAGCGGAGACACCTCCGAGTTCCAGCAAGCCTTCGACACGCCTGACGCTGGAACAGGGAAGACCATCACCCCGTCAGGAGCGGTCATCGATGGTAATAGCGGCAATAACTACGATGTCACCTTCATAAACGTCAACAACGGTGTCATTACCCGGGCCGAAGCCACAGTGACACTCTCCGGCCTCAGTCACACCTACGACGGCACTGCCAAGGCCGCCATCGCCACCACCGAGCCGGCTGGACTCGGCGTGGCTTTAACCTACAACGGCTCGGCTGCTGCTCCGACATCTGTCGGCAGCTACTCAGTCGTAGCCGTCATCGAAGACACCAACTACCAGGAGGGCACGGCCAGCGGCACCCTGGTAATCGCCAAAGCTACGCCGGTGATCAACTGGCCCAACCCGGCGGACATCATCCCCGGCACCCCCCTGGGCGAGGCACAGCTCAACGCCACGGCCAACGTACCCGGCACCTTTATGTACACCCCGGAGGCCGGCACCCTGCTCGAAATCGGCACCAACCAGATGTTGAGCGTCGACTTCACCCCTAACGACACCACCAACTACACGGAGGCAACTGCGCAGGTTACCATCAATGTCACTGAGGATTTTTACTGGCCCATGTTCATGCCGGCCATCCTGAAAGGACAAAACGTTACCCAGTGACCCCCAGCATTGAACAGGGTTATCCGATCCGGTCAGAGAGGTGTGCGGGCCTGCCCGCCACCCTGACCGGCATCACCCGAGGTACCCAAACACCTAAAGCAGGTCACTGGCAAGCTCTGCCAGTTCAGACCTTTCACCCTTCTGGAGCGTGATATGCGAATATATCTTCTGCCCCTGCATCTTTCCTATAAGGTAGGAGAGGCCGTTTGAGTGCATATCAAGGTATGGGTGGTCTATCTGAAAGATGTCCCCTGTAAAGACTATCTTTGTGCCTTCGCCTGCCCGTGTGATGATGGTCTTTACCTCATGGGGTGTAAGGTTCTGTGCCTCATCCACAATAAAGAATATCTTAACAAGGCTCCTGCCTCTGATATAAGAGAGCGGCGAGATCACCAGCTTCTCGGACTCAAGATACTCCTTGATCCTCTTGTGGTCTGCATCGGTCTGATCAAACTGGTTCTGTATTACACCAAGGTTGTCATAGAGCGGCTGCATATAGGGGTCAAGCTTTGATTTTATATCCCCTGGCAGGTAGCCTATATCCTTGTTGCTTAATGGCACAACAGGCCGTGCCAGAAACATCTGTCTGTAATAGCGGTGGGTTTCTAATCCCGCTGCAAGCGCAAGCAGTGTCTTCCCTGTGCCTGCCTTCCCTGAAATGGTAACAAGCTTGATATCCCGGTTTAACAAAGCATCAAAGGCAAATATCTGTTCTGCGTTCCTGGGTGTAATGCCGTATACAGTGCGTTTGTCAACCCGCCTTATCTTATTGGTGGAAGAATCATACACGCCAAGGGCAGATTTTCTGCCATTCTTTAATATAAGAAACTGGTTGGGTAAAAGGGCTGTAGAAAGATTGATGGCAGAGAGATCAAGTTCATATGGTTGCTGATACAGTATATCTATGGCCTCAGCCGATATATTTTCCTCCACCCTCAGCCCTTCATACAGGGCAGATGCATCCTTTACATGATCCGAGGTATAGTCCTGTGCTGTCAGGTTTACTGCCTTGGCCTTCATGCGAAGGTTGACATCCTTTGATACAAGTATCACCTGTTTTTCCGGGTTGTCCTTACACAGGTGATAGCAGATATTAAGCACATGATGGTCAGCCTTCTGTGTTGAAAAATTGAGCTTCAGGTCAGGGTGGAACTCACGTTCAAGCTTTATCATGATCTTCCCGTGCCCCGCTCCTATCTCAATGCCCGATTCAAACATCAGGTCACCGCTTATGGAATCAAGGTTGCGCAGGAATTCCCTTGCGTGGTAATTCAGGGATGAGTTCCCCTTTTTAAACTGATCAAGCTCTTCAAGCACTGTTATGGGGATTACAATATCATTTTCCTGAAAATGATAAATGCATGAGCTGTCATGGAGGATTACATTTGTGTCCAGTACAAAGGTCTTTTCTTTTTTAGGAGTCATTCTCTTCTCTCTGCTGATAGATCTAATATCGTATCCACCTGTTTCAAGGTAATGGAACCATAAAACATTATAATCTATAGATGTCTGTTGGAATAAACCTTACTGGCTGCATTTTGTATCATAAAAAAATGGCAGATACAATAAGCTGTAAATTATCATTTTTAAATAAAACCCGGCAGGTTATAGACCGGGCCTTGCGCCTGGAATACTGACTTTTGCTGCAATATCATTTGCCAGTTTTATGGTAATTTTATTTGCGTAACCTAGTCTTGTTGCAAGCACACTGAACAGGTGTTTTGAGACCTCAGGATATTTCTCAATAATCTCAAGGAGTTTATCACCGGGGAAACGTTTTACCACTGATCTCCCTTTTGAAATAATAGAGGCAGACCTGAGCTCCCCAGATATCGCAGCCATTTCCCCAAAATATTCCCCAGGTTCTGTTATTTCAGCAATCTTTTTCCCCTGTTTTGATACTATTAATGAGCCCTGCACAAGCTTAAAGAAATCTTTGTCCTTGTTCCCTTCATGGATAATAATATCACCATCCTCATAACTTTCAATATCAGGGTTGATAAGATAGGCAGGCAGGGCCTCCTTGGTGATTACAGTATTCTTAAGAACCTCTATTACAGAGGTCATCCCTTCCCTTATCTTCTGAAGACCTGCCTCCCTGAGTGTTTTCATACCCTCCTGGCAGGCTATCTTTCTCAGCTGGTCTTCCGGGATGTTGGCGTTTATGGCCTTTGAGACCTCATCAGTAACCTCCATGAGTTCATAAAGACCAACCCTTCCCTTATACCCGCCATTACATTCCGGGCACCCACTGGGGCCGTATATCTGGAGGGAAGGTATCTCTTCCTTTGAAAATCCCATTTTTTCAAGTTCTTCCGGGTCGTGATGTGTCTCCAAGGTCTTACACTTCGGGCACAGCTTCCTGACAAGCCGCTGGGAGAGAACCATTGTAACAGCAGATGCGAGCATATAGGGCGGGATACCAATATCCCTTAAACGACCGATTGTAGATGGGCAGTCGTTTGTATGAAGTGTGCTGAAAACAAGGTGGCCTGTCATGGCGGCCTTTATGGCTATCTCTGCTGTCTCCATATCCCTTATTTCACCGACCATGATTATTTCAGGGTCCTGACGCAGGAATGCCTTTAATGCAGCGGCAAAGGTCATGCCCACCTCATTCTTGACATTAACCTGGTTAATACCTTTGAAGTTGAACTCTACCGGGTCTTCTGCGGTAAGAATTTTAGTGTCTTCTGTATTTAGCGCATTAAGAACAGAATAGAGTGTGGTGGTCTTACCTGATCCTGTTGGCCCTGTTACAAGGAGAAGACCGTAGGGTCTGTCAATACAACGTTTAAGGGCCTCAAATGTATCACGCTCAAAACCCAGTTTTGTAAGGTCAACATTAAGGGCGCCCTTATCAAGGATACGCATTACAACGCTTTCACCGAAAAGGCAGGGAAGTGTTGAAACACGAAAGTCCACCGCGGAATGTTTGCCCATACGCATCTTTATCCTGCCATCCTGCGGCACCCTTCTTTCTGAGATGTCAAGCCCGGCCAGTATCTTTATTCTGGAAATAAGGCCGTTTTTAATGGTTAAAGGGAGGTTCATGGATTTATAGAGTGACCCATCCAGCCTGTACCTGACCTGGAGCGCCTTTTCAAATGGCTCAATATGGATATCACTCACACCATCTGTAACCGCCTTTACAAGTATACCATTTACCAGCTTTATAATGGGGGCATCACCTGCTGAGAACTCATCCTGTATCTGGTCATCCATGGGGCCTTCAAGCTCCATGTCGCCCACAGCCTCTGATACCAGTGAACCAAAGTCATCTACCTTGGTAATTGGGAGGTCACTATCATCCTTTTCTTCTACCTTTGCGAAAAAACTTTTATACTCATCATCGCTGATATTATAGAATTTTTTATAGGCCTCTATTATCGCCTTTTCAGTAGCCACATAAACCTTTACCCCCATCCTGACCTCGGTCTGGATCGCCTCTACCGCAGCGCTGTCGGTCGGTTCGGTCATGGCAACATCAAGGGTGCGATCCTTTTTTGCCATGGGGAATGCCATGTTCTGCCTAGCGGTCTCATAGCTTAATAGCCTTAAGACATCCGGGTTAGGATTAAAATCATTGCTTGTTGCAGATGGGTAATTGTGGATACGGCTCAATACATTGACTATTGTCTCTTCTTCTATATAACCAAGCCTGAGCAGGATGCTACCTAGTCGGCTTTTGCTTTTTTTCTGAACATTCAGGGCCTCCTGGAGCTGGCTGCTTGTGATATGGCCCTCTTTGCAGAGGATCTCTCCGATCCTTGCCTTTCCAGCCCCTGACTGGTCCTTTATTGTAGCCTTGAGGCTCAATTTATTCTGAGGCTGTACCGGTTTTAAATGCGATGGTTTATTTACTTGAGGAATTGCCATTTTGCCTTGTCTGGTTAAAACCTTTCCTTTATTACTGCCCTGTGTAAGGCATAATAAAAATAAAAATATAATATCAAATAATTAGTATCATTATCTTGAGCAAGGGAGATATAAAATACTCATACAAGTACAATACTCAAAACTTATATCGGTATACTCTGTAAAAATCTTAAGATGAAAGAGCAGATTTTTTTAAATAAAGTTAACTGTTTGATTATTAAACTAAAAGTGTAGTATTTAAAGCCGTATAAAGGTGAAAAATGCATGTGCAAAAAAGCAAAAAATAGCCCTTGGCCGTTATCTATTCAGGAGGATTAATTATTACTGCAAAGACAAGGATTCTGCCGGAAAACATACTTAACAAGGTATCTTTTTTTACCAGGTCTATATTCATGTACAACATAGAAATATGGATATAAGGCATCCCCTTAACAGTGCAATGCCCGGCATCATAACCGGACAGAAGATCAGTAAGCCCCGAGGAATTACCCCCTGATTTCAAGGCTGAAAAGATGGCCACTATTTCTTCCAGAACATCAGATTTATCATTTTGCACCTGTATAAGTGGGATTTTACATGAAATAATTGATGGCAACTGTAACCCCTTATCCATGCACAGGTACTTATATCCATCGCAAAGGAGGGTAAAAACAGACCGTTTCATAAAAAGTAACAGATCTCCCTCACATATATACTCTCCAAAAAGAGTATGCCATGCGGTTAAGAGCTGTCTCAAATTAACATCATTTATAAAGGTTTCTGCATCCATTCCTGCAAGGGTCTCGAACGGGTAGATGGCGTTATCATTAAGCTCTGCAATATTTAAAAGGGGTGACTTCCTTTTTCTGAGGGCAACAATCATCTTCTCTGCCTCATTTCTCTCTTTTTCAAACCTGTCTGCCAGATGCAGGAGCATGTGACACCTGATTATCCGATCTCTTTCATTCCTCTCCGTGGAGGATCGTCCTCTGAGAGAGGCCATGATGCTTCTAATGGATTCATCGGATGCAGAGGCTGAATTACCTCTGCTGATAACCTTATTATGGCTTTTTTCGCCCAGCTCCTGCGCAAGGCTGTAGTATTCATTCAGCAGGTTTTTTATGTTTATCCCAGGCATCAACCCTTCAGGAGGATATGAAACTATTATTTCATCATTTTTACAATCAGGGAAATTGGCTCCCCACGGGATATACACCCTGACAGGTGAGAAACACCGGAATATTTCTTTAAAGATCGAAAGATCAGAATAGTTAAAGGATAATAGATGTGCCTTCATTTGAACCGGTTTATTTTTTAATTTGTCTTGCCTTATGAGTATCAGAATGATGCATCCTAATTCAATTAAAAAATTTGATAAGAGATGTTGACCAATGGATCAAAATCCTATAAAAAGCCCCCCCATGACTAAAGAGAAACTTATAGAAATCCTTAAAGGGATATTAAATACAGATATAGACTTGGGCTTTCTTGAAAAACTCAAGGAAAATGAGATAGAAAGACTTGTGGCATGCATAAGGGAAAGGGTTGATACAGCAGCAAAATAGGGCCAGTGAATCTATTTCATCTGGCTGGTTATTTTTTGAACTGAATCAACTGTTTCTTCTATTATGGGGCTTATTTTATCTTCAGAAAGCCCGAGGTACCCGAGCGCCCTGTTGTCCATCTTGTAAAGCATGCCGTCAATACCGGTGCCTATGCCGCTCATCAGTGAGAGTGAGTCTGCAACGTGCACTATATATGCAAGTATGCTCTCCCTGGACCTTGATGGGTAATGATGGTAGCATATCGCTGTTGTAAGCGTATTTGGTATCTTCCAGCTCTGGCACATCAATGCCGCAATCTCCGAGTGGTCAAAACCCAGGATATGTTTTTCCGCATCCAGAAAGGTCTTTTCGCCATCCTTCATAAACTCTTCAAAGAGCGTATTTCGTTCCCGCAGGTATCTGTCCAGTACAATCTTCCCTGCATCATGAATAAGTCCGGCGGCGAATGCATCGTTTTCCATCTCCGGCTTTATTTTTTTTGCTATTATTTTGGATGCCAGGGCAACAGCCATCGAATGATGCCAGAGATCCCCCGAATCAAGTTTGTACCCATCAAGGGATTCGCCCAGCAGGGTAGACGAGCCGGCCATAGAGACTATTTCACCTACTGTCTTGTAACCAAGCAGCACAGAGGCATGCTGCACCGATGATACCTTGCCTGCAAGGCCGTAAAAGGCGGAGTTGGAAAGCCTTAAGACCCTTGTTGCCATAGCCTGATCAGTTTCAAGGATATCGGAAAGGGCCTTGAAATTGGATTTAGGGTCATTCATGACCTCTCTTGCCTTGAACATTACCTGTGGCATGGGCGGGAGTTCCTGAAGCCTGCGCATGATGATTTTCTGGAGGGTTTCACCCTTTGGCATCTCTCTTTCCTCTTCTGCTCTGTCGGGGGCGCTGTTAGCCTGGGGTGCTACTGCCTCGCCATTTGTTTTTTCCCTTAGATCTATCTTTATGATGCCCTTACATGCGGGACATGGAAAAGAGATAATCTCACCGAATGGAAGCCTTTCTTCCGGTATATCATATACCTTGCTACAGCCTGTACATTTTATCTTCATAATAACCTTTCCCCGGGGCGATGTGCCTGTCTAAGCGCACTTGAGTTCAGACTATTTTATCTGAATCTCCCCTGTGTCAATATTCAGAATCATTGAGCGGATATTTGATCCGCCGGTCTGATCGGTTCTTATATTCAGCTTAGCCTTTGCCAGGGCGGCCTTTGCTGCCTCTGCAACCTTTAAACCGACATTGGTGCTTGCAGGCGACCCTGTCATTGTAGCTCCACCTGCCACTGCAACCGTATAGGGAGGCGCTGCCCCCTCCTTTTCAAACAGTTTTATGGCATATGTAACCGCTGTATCAGCATACTTGGCCGGATTGGCCGGATTTATAGTATCTGCCTGCGGTGCGAGAGTATGTATGCCTATGCCTATCTTTTTTGCCTGATTGTATAAAAGAATCCCGATACCAACACCTATTCGATCTATTTTAAGGATTCCTTTGTCTGCAAGCAAACATTGCATTATTTTTACTGAAGTTTCTGCCATTCTATTACCACTTTATTAAAGATAGTTAATATCTTATGTCCATAAATTACCATGATTTTTTCTATTTGCAATAAATATACCTGTTTTTTGTTTTAAGCATAAAATAAAAAAATATGGGTTTTCAGTTAGCTATTTACCTGTTTTTTATACAGAAAAAATATGAATCTTATTTAATTATTAACCGTGATTTATGAAGATATCAAAATCCTTTTCCCTTATAAAAAATCTCTTTCGTCAAAACGGAGCATAATTATTGTTGCAGGCAGTCAATGTATTGACATTACATCCAAGCAAGCGTGATCCACCTGATTAATGGGGGCCTGTTTTCAATTGACAAGCAAAACAGCTCTGGATTATTACTCTTTCATCATTATAATTAAACGGGGCATTAAAATATCAGGAAGGGAAAAAGTATGAATATGAAAATTCTGGCATATACTGTTCTTCTTATGATTGCAGGCTTAAGGATCTTATCTCCCTCTGGCATGATCTTCGCCCAGGAGGCTTCCGCGGTGAAGAAGATAATGAGCATAGATGCCTATGACCGCCTCAAGACATGGCCTGATACCTTCCTTATTGATGTAAGAACAAGGGAGGAGTATCAGTTTACAGGTCATTCGGAAAATGCTTATCTCTTCCCCTATATGATGATGACCAGTAAACTTGCAAAAACTGATGACGGGTATGAATACCAGTTTAATCTGAAAAACACCGATTTTATTAGTGAGATAAACAAGGTATTTAAAAAGAGTGATAACCTTCTTATTATATGCAGGGATGGTAAAAGAAGCGCCCTGGCTGCAAAGGAGCTGGTAGGCGCCGGTTTTAAAAACGTCTTTGATGTGGAAGATGGCTTTGAGGGCAGAGAATTTCCATATTTTGAAGACCCCAACCTGGATAAGTGGTATAAAAACCTCGCAAGGCAGAACAAGATAAATGGATACAAACAACGCCGACGTTACGGATGGCAGTTCTGGGGTCTCCCCTGGACATATGAGATGGATCCGAATTATCTTTATCCCCCTGATCTGCCTAAACCTGCCAATTAATTAATGCTGTTGATTATATAAATAAAAGCTGATATTGTCCGCCCCAAATAAACGTTTTTTGATTGAAAAGGTTTAATAAAAGCATTTTTATAATTATAAAGTTCGCAAATCTTCAGCTTTTTCTTTTAGACCGCATTTGAAAGCAATCCGTTTATTCTTGATAAAAGTTGATATTTAAAGGAATCAGTATGTTTAAACAGGAAAAAGGTAAACAATTTTTAAGGGCATGTTTTTTATATTTGATTTTTAACTGTCTTGCTATACATATATCGCCTTCCCTCTTTGCATATGAAGATGAGATCTGCTACAACATCCCTTACACAGAAGAAATGCCCTCCATAGATGGTAAATTTTCCGAAGAAGAATGGGCAGGAGCCAGCATCGTACATCTTACCAATGAAACAGAGCCATCACAGAATGTGCCCGCACTTGCAAATACAGAGGTGTATATTATGGAGGATGGCTGTAATTTTTACCTGGCATTTTTGGCGTATGATCCTGATCCTCAAAAAATTCGAGCATTTTACAGTGACAGGGACACAGGCTTTGATGATGACAGGGTAGGGGTTATTCTTGACACCTTTAATGATGAACGACGCGCCTTTCAGTTTTTTTCAAACCCTTTTGGCGTTCAAATGGATGGAGTAACCAATGATATGGGGAGCATGGGTGGAGGGCTACCCGGTTTTGGGGATTTTTCATGGAATGCCATATGGGATTCTGCCGGAAAAATAACCGAAAACGGGTTCACTGTTGAGATGAAGATACCTCTTGACCAGATACGCTTTCATGCGGGCCTTGAAAAGCAGATCTGGGGTATTGATCTGGTTAGGTATTATCCGAGGGACAAACGTCACAAGTTCTCAAATAATGTAAAAGACTATAATAGGTCATGTTACCTGTGCCAGTTGAAAAAGGCAGAGGGTTTTAAAAACCTGGAACAGGGGCTGAACCTCAGGATTGTCCCAGCAGTAACAGGCACCTATACAAAAGACCGTCCAGCAGCCGGGGATGGAAAATGGCGGGATGATAAAGAGCTTGACGGGGGGATTGATATCCGCTGGGGCATTAACCAGAACTCCTTCCTGAATGCAACAATTAATCCCGATTTTTCACAGGTTGAGGCCGATGTGGCACAGCTCAATGTCAACAATACATACCTGCTCTATTTCCCTGAAAGACGTGAGTTCTTCCTGGAGGGGGCAGATTATTTCAATACACCAACTAATCTTGTAAACTCAAGAAACATATCATCCCCCGATTTCGGTATTAAACTCACTGGGAAACATGATGTCCATTCATATGGCCTCTTCTTTACAAACGATGAGACTACGAACCTGATAATACCCGGTAACCAGGGTAGTTATCTTGTCACGCTTAACAATAAAAAGAGCCTGAATACTGCTTTTCGTTACCGCACAGACCTTAACAGAGACATTAACGTTGGCGTAATATTAACTAATCGTCAGGCGGATAACTATAATAATTTAGTAACAGGCTTAGACGGTTTACCGATTTATCAGGCAGGTGATTATCAAAATACGGTGGCAGGGATTGATGGAAGTATCCGCCTCGGAAGCAGCGACACCATAACAATGCAGATGATGTACTCGACCTCAGAATACCCGACAAACTTTTATAACCAGAAGGAAAGTCTCCATGATTATGCCTATCGCATCAACTATTCACATGATGACATGAGCTGGTACTGGCGAACCGGCTATGATGAGTATGGCGATGATTTTAGGGCGGATATGGGTTTTATCAATCGCGTGGATTACAACAGGATGACTGTAAACGGGGGGTATAAATGGCTTTTCGGGCCAGGAAGCCGCATTAACCGTATCTCTCTGGGTGGCGGATTTGAGAAGACACGGGACGAGAAAGGAGAAAAGCTTGGTGATAACTTTGACATAACCCTGAATGTCGAAGGGCCGATGCAGTCATTCATGTTTCTGACATACAAACAGGGAGAAGAACTCTATAATGGACTGTTTTTTGATAAAAATTCAGTAAGCCTGTTCGGACGGATCAGGCCCAATGCCGGCGTGGATATATCCATGGACATATCATATGGAGATGATATTGATTACAATAATATCAGACAGGGAAAACAATTTTCATTTAGCCCATGGGTTGATCTTAAAATGGGAAAACATTTCCTGGCAAGCTTGAAACACACCTATCAGAAAATGGAAGTCTACGGCCAGAAGCTCTACTCAACAAACCTGAGTGACCTGCGTTTTACATATCAGTTTACCATTAGGAGTTTCCTCAGGGTAACTCTCCAGTATAATGATACCAGATACAACAGCGCATTATATACCTTTGACATAAATAGCAGGTATAAGGATATGACAACCCAGTTTCTGTACAGTTACAAAATTACTCCTCAAACCCGTTTTTTCATAGGGTATTCTGATAATGGTTATCAGGATGATCAGAGGGACAATATATATAAGATAAACCGCACATTGTTCACCAAGATCAGTTATGAGCTCTAAATAAAAGGCAGGGCAAGTGGTGTTCCACAGGCCCTGCCTTTTAATTAAATCTGTTATCGATTAAAGCAGACATGGTATTTTAACCTGCAGGGCATATCTCATACGCTGACAACTAATGATATCATGATGAATCTTAAAGAGGTGCGAAGGAACATTATGAGAAAGTTGAATGAGCGTTCCCGAAGGCTTACTGGAAAATATGCTGAGGCTATGTAATTTAAGTATCAAATTCTATCCAATATTTAATATCAATTGTCGCCTCTTTCCTACTGGGGGGACATGGGTACCAGGAGAAAATAATATCAACCACGAAATATACGAAACACACTAAAATATCATTATTCCGTGTATTTCGTGTGGTTCGTGGTGAAAATTCATTGATTAAAAAAGCACATTCTCTTCACCCTTTTTATCTATGAGCCCCTGAATCAGCTCAATAAGTTTTTCACGTCGTTTAAAAAAGGAGTTCATTTCCATCCTGTTTAAATAGGGCTCAAGAAGGTTTTGAACCACTGCCTCATCCAGGTGGCGCAGATTATGCCATAGCCCTCTGGAGCAATGTGTCACCTTTTCAGGGTTCGGCAGAGTAACGTCTCTGGAAAAGGATTGCGTATGATCAATCAGGATCAGCCGCCAGTTTGAGTCAATTAATATGTTACCCTGATTTCTGTCAATGTTGTTTATCAGGTTATCAAATACCTGTGTGTCCCACATTTGTTTGTTCCATGAGGGCTCATTGGGTGGAAGGATCTTTTCCTTTGCACGCTTCTTGTCTGTCATGGTCCCCTCTGCCCACAACTGGAGTGTGCCCTTCTTTCTGTTTATGCTCCTGAATATGGTTGGCGGCATATTGTTAAGCCCAAGTAATCGATTCACTTCAAAGGCTGCTATCTCACTTTTATAGCAGTCACGAAAATACCGGGATCCTTTTGCAGTACCCACAGCAGGGGAAGAAGAATTATCAACCCTGCTTTCATGCCGGAAGATTGCATTGACCTCTACTCCGTCCTTTTTAAGGAGATATTTCACCGGTCGTCTGACACCGGAGCGAATGATCTCAGTATGAATAGGTTCAGCGACTGCCAGAAACGCCATGGTATCATCCAGTGTGTTAAATGGCAGGGGCCTGCCATCAGGGCCGGTCCAGACATGATCCGGTCCGTAATCGATTTTCTGGGGTGTGAACTGGTTACTGTCATCTGCATTGCAGGTATGGCTACCTGTCAGTGCCAGTATAGAGAATAAAATTATAGCTAAAGTCTTTACTGTTTTTATCATGGCGGCTCCTTTATCAAATAAAGGATCATCCAATACAGGTATCTTGTCAAGGGTAAAAACCTTCAGTGTAAAAATGTTCCTTGACTTTGATTATTTTTAGTCGTCTTATATTGATAATCTCATTTGGAAATTCTTTTACTGCTACCTATAAGCTCAATATCTCAAACTTGCCTGCACTCATAAAAAATGTCTCGACCAAAAGGGAGGTCATATCTATGATGCGATTTGTTAGTCATTTCGTTCATGTAAAGAGAAAAATTTATTATATGGCGCATTGAAACAATTGCCTCTAAACAGGATGCCTCTATCGGACGGCAGAACAGAGGGCAGGAAGAGTTATCAGGCGAAATGAAAAAGATGAATGCTGCGGTTGAGGGGGCCAGACTGGTTTTTTCATCGAGATATTTGATATCTATCATCATGATTGTGTTCCTCTACGAACTGGTCTCACAGATTATGGATTACCAGTACAAGACCGCAGCCGAAACCCTGGTTGGGACCGGCGCAACTCAGGCCTTTTTCGGCCAGATAGGCGTCATTGTTGGGATTATCAGCGTGATCACCCAGTTTTTTCTGGTCTCTTTCATAATCCGCACCTTCGGCCTTACCACTGCGCTTCTAGTGCTATCGGTTTCTGTGGCTATAGCAAGCGGTGTTTATTTTGTCGTCCCGATACTCTGGACATACTCTCTTTTGTACATCTCGGATAATGCATTCTCATACTCCATTAACCAGACCGCCAGGGAGACCCTGTATGTGCCCATGTCTGCGGATATCAAATACAAGGCACGGGCATTTGCGAACATGTTTGTTCAGCGTACCGGAAAGAGCGCTGCGATCCTTATGACCTTTGGGTTAACCGCAATCCCAATCCGTTTTCTTTCTATACTGGCAGTTATCGTTATTGTTATATGGGGCGTTTTTGCAGTCTATGCAGGGCAGCATTTTGAAGCCCTTACTACTGGACAGACTGATGAATAAAAATCCTGTTTACTTTCCGATTAACGCCTGCATTATGAGTGGATAATTTACTGTTGACCCTGTTGTTACCCTGGAAAGAATTATGATAAGGATTGAGGTCATTTTACTTTACACGTGAAACCAGTCTCTTACATATATAAAAATTAATAACAGGGTTGACATAAAACACGATGCTCCATATACTTTTGTACATATAAAGAGCACGCTTATACACTCAATCCAGAACTGTATTATAAAAATCACCCGGTTGTGCCGGTGAAATCTTCATTTATATGGAGAGATCAATGTCAAATCCTTTGCTTGAATGGCTGGATGAAAGTCAAAAAAACTGCCGCCTTGAAGTAATTGACAAGGTATTCATAGGGCGTCTGTGCAAGGGAATTGATGAGGCGAAACGTATTATTCTTTACAACTCAATGGTCTCACGTGATCATGCTGAAATCATCTGGAGTGGTT
The DNA here is from genome assembly GCA_012513605.1 of Desulfatiglans sp. Lineage (NCBI taxonomy): Bacteria > Pseudomonadati > Thermodesulfobacteriota > Desulfobacteria > Desulfatiglandales > Desulfatiglandaceae > Desulfatiglans > Desulfatiglans sp. Next base: position 93,985 of record JAAZBV010000153.1, read on the forward strand.
CCAGGTTAAAGATCAAAGATTTAAGCAAGAATGGCACATGGATTAACGGGGTCCGCATTGCCGGAGGCTCAGAAGAATACTTGAACGATGGAGATGTAATAAGGGTGGGCGAAACCTTATTTGCAGTAAGATATCCCGGCAGCCAGTTGTTTGGAGAAGATCATAGCATATCAGCATTAAGTACAGATCTCACCCCTAAAGAGGTGATAGTAACCAATGTAGTCGCTGATATCCGCGGATTTACAAGTATGTCTGAAACTGAAAAATCATACCAGGTTTATACGCTTATGAAGGAGGTATTTAAACAGTTCGGTAAGATTGTGAACATCCATAAAGGAACAATAAAAGATCATGTGGGCGATGCAATCTATGCCTTTTGGGAACATGGTGCAAGTCCCTTAAAAGAGCAGGCAATGCTGGCCTGTCAAAATGCCCTGGCACAGGCAGAGGCCCTTGATCATATAAGGGATGAACTGCTGACAGTTAATCCCGTTGCAGAAAAACTGAAAATGGGGTGGGGTGTAACTACAGGCGCTGTGACCATGTCAAATTATGGGATGAGGTCTTCTGATCTGGCCCTGGTTGGTGACTGCACCAATCTTGCTTTTCGTTTATCAGGAATCGCAAACAAAGAACTGAAAAAGAAGATTCTTATCTGTAAAACTACAGCCACCCTTATCCGCGACAGTCTGGACGTGTATGATCTGGGGGAGGTGTATGTACGCGGCAGGGAAGGCACATTGCAGGTTTTTGGAATGTAGTAAAATAAATCTTTTCAATTATGGCCTTAATAGATGAATCTAACACTTCAAATATATGCATTTCTAAAGGAATTGGAGAATTTCTACTATGAATTATCTGTACTGGATCATGTCTGGAACATTTTGTTTCCGGACGCGAAGAACACCTGGCACCACCTGTGCATCAACAAATATCAAAAAACCTATTATTTATCCCATAGCAGCAGCAAGAAAAGAGGACAAGGTTGATAAATCTCTCTCCGGTCTGGAGATGTACAAAAAGTATGCTGATGGCAGGTATGAAGGTCTACTGGAAATCGATCCCAACTCTGCGCAGGAGTTTAGCGATTGGATCGACGGCAAACATCCCAGGAGAAGCACGGGTGGCCACCCCTGGGAAATCAAGCGCGGTGGCTTCCTCTTAATATCCCAGAAAATTGCATAATTATTCTCAGATATGGGGATCGGCCTCTCCACAGGCTCCAGCACCAGTCCTTTTTCTATTGGGATATCCGGGTATTGTTTCCGAAACGCAGAAATCCCCGATGTGTCTCCGCGGGTTGGCTTGCTTTTTGCCTTTATTTCAACAGGGTAGAACCGGCCGTTATATTCGATGATAATGCCTACTTCTGCACCGGCATATGTACGCCAATGGTTCATCACAGGTCTGGGCGACATAAAGAGCATTGTTTCCGGATTTCGGCAACAGCCGCAGTTTCGAACAGGGCGCCCCACAATGGATGTCAACCAATGGCCATAAAGCTTGATATAACCTCAGGCAGCACAGGCGAGACCGGTGTCAGAAATATAACCCTTTGGCTTGCCGCTTATTTAATTCATTTATAACAGGGTTTTGTTCCGCCATCTCGTCGTGGCTTAGTTTTAATTGAAGTTATCCCCTTATAACATGTTATTTAAGGGTCACCCCGGCCAAAAAGAGCAGGCCGGGGTGATCTGTTTTAATCCCAATGAATAATCTCTGGAAAGACAGTGGCGGTCAGACCTTTGGCCAGTGTATTTGGTATGAGCTCTGCAAGCTCCTCGGTTGTCCATCCCTTTTCATTCCTTAAAACCTCCTTTACAGCGCTGTAATCTGCAAAGCCCCGCTAGCCGAATGCAGTGTGGGAGGCGGTATTTACAACCCTGCCATATTTTTGTTTCTTCATGTATGAGCATGCCCTGCGCAGGGTAAAAAACATGCCGTAGAGGTGGGTCTTAAGAACAGTGTCCCAGTCATCAAAGGGCACCTCATCAATGTAGCGTGGTTCACGCAACACGCCGGCATTGTTTACAAGTATATCGATCCTGCCGAATTCCCTTATGGCTGCATCAATGATTCTATTGGCACCTTCTTCAGTAGTAACCGAATCATAATTTGGAACAGCAATACCTCCGGCAGCAGTTATCTCACTGACCACCATGTCCGCCGACCCAGTTGATGTAACGATTCCATCAGTTGAAGTACCGATATCATTAACCACAACCTTTGCCCCGTGCCGGGCCATTGAAATCACATGCGCCCGCCCGATGCCGTTTCCTGCGCCTGTTATAACCGCGATTCTGTCTTTAAGCATGGTTTTTATAACATCCTCTTTATCCTAAATTCCACTTGTTATAGCAGATCACCTCTGATTCAGGTTTGCGGTCACGCGGGCTGTGCTCAAGGCCTTTATGTTTTTCGTTCAGATAACTGTCATCACCAGGGTAACCAAGCGCTATGAGGGTTATCACTATGTAATCGTCCGGGATATTAAATGCCTCTTTGATCTTTAAAGGCTCATATCCTGCAATGGCATGTGCATAGAGCCCTTCCTTAAAACCCTGAAGCATGAGATTCTGGGCAGCTAATCCACAGTCAAATAATGCATATTCCCTTATATCATTGAGCATACAGTCAAGAGCAGGTTTTGTTGCCACAACAACAGCGGCCTTTGCGTGTTTAAACCAGTAATTGCCCTCTGACAATGCCCCGAAGACCTTGTTAAGCGCCTCATCATCCGTTGCCACCAGAAACCGCCATGACTGGTTATTAAAGCATGACGGGGCATAGGTTGCAGCGGTCATGATCCTTTTAATTGCATCTTCAGGTATCTTTTTATCACTGAATGCGCGAAAGGCCCTGCGGATATTTATCTCATGTAACAGCTCTGTCATAGATATTCTCCTTTATTTTAGGTAGATAAAAAATATTTTTGGTGCAATATAAATTAAAAGATAGCCTGCTTGCTATAGATATTTTTCAGGCCGGTACGAATGTAATCGCAAGTGCATATTATTTCAAGGGCATAAAAAGATCAAGGTCAACCGCCTCTGCCATGGCCCTGTGGCCTGTTTCATTAGGGTGCAGATGATCACCAGTATCATATTCAGGGAGCATCTGCCTCGGATTTGCCGGATCAGCCACTGCCCTCGCCATATCAATAACAGCATCAAACCGGCCACTGTTTCTTATCCATGCATTTACTGCCTGCCTTGCATGCTCACTCCATTCAGAGTCGTAGAATGATCCCCCAAAGGGCATGAGTGTTGCCCCGTAAACAATGATCCCCTTTTCATGTGCAAGGGTGATCATACGCTCATAGGCATCAATCAGCCCTTCTATTACTCTATCTGCCTCTTCTCTGTTTTTCATCTGACCAATATCATTGATCCCTTCAAGTATTATCAAAAAGCGTGCCCTGCTATGACCCAGTACATCAGTGGAAAAACGTTTTAGAGCTGCAGGCCCCAGACACTCACGAAGGACACAATTCCCGCCTAACCCCATATTGAGAACAGCCGTACCGGCTGTCGTGCTGTTTTCCATTAACCTCCTGTAGAGCATATCGGGCCATCGGTTCTGCATGTTTATGCCTGATCCCCTACCGTCTGTAATGGAATCACCAAGCACGATAACCGCCCCTGAAGATTCATCTGGCTCAACATCAATGGAATCTATTATGTACCAGTGATCAGCCTGAATGGTATCTGTAAGATCAGCGGATTCAATCAGATTACCGCGCCCCAGAAAGGAGGTGGTCCGGGAGCCGGGATGACCTGTCACGTCAGGAGATGTTTCACCAAAATGGATGGTAATTGCTATCCTTGAGCGGGGGTTTAATATAAAATTAACAGGATCAGAGATTACTGTTGTTCCGGGTTCAATTATCGTATCAACTCTGTTATCAAATCTCAGTGTATGTTCTGTTGATTTGTCTATAATGCCCTTCCCGGTAGAAACAGCAATACGGGCAGATTTTATAGTAACAGGGCTGGCGCCATATTCATTGGAAAACCTTACCCTGAGGTTTTTCCCTCCAATGGTAACCTGCACAACCTGCCTCAGGGTATTGCCATCCAGCCCCGGTGCAGGTGGCAGATTATGAGGCTCAACAAGCTGCTGTGCAGTGGCCCAGGTAGATATCCATTCTGAAACAGGTACAAACTTTTCAGTATGTTTTGGCCCACATGAAGAGACCGCTGTTAGAAAAAGAAGTAAGACAAATAACCTGAGGGAGGTTAACAGTGAGCCTTGTGTTTCATAATTTTTAAACATGCTGTCTCTTAAGATCATCTCTTTTCCTTATTCACTGTATTTTTTAACCCTGTGGCGCAGGGTGTTTCTGCTGATTCCAAGCATCTCGGCAGCCTTTACCTGATTATTTCCGGCATTCTCAAGCACCTTCATAATAATAGTCTCTTCAACCGTTTCAATAATGTTGGCATGAATGCCTTCACTGAAAAGCTGCATCACTTCAGGCATTATATTTTCTATCTTTTCCCTCAGGCTCTTAATGATCTGATTACGGTTTGTGGCGTGTGCATCATACTCCTTCTGCCTGTCCAGAAATTCTATATGTTCCTCTGTAATAATATCACCTGCGCACATAATTACCGCTCTGTTCAGACAGTTTTCCAGCTCCCTGATATTACCGGGCCATGAATAGGACTTAAGGCGGTTCATAACCCTTTCTGATACATACCTTATGGCCTTTTTATGCTCAGACCCAAAACGGTTTATAAAATATTCAACTAGCTCAGGTATATCTTCAGTCCTCCTCCTCAGGGGCGGCAGATCAATGGAAATGACCTTTAACCTCCAATAGAAATCTTCTCTGAAGCTCCCCTCCTGTACTGCCAGGGAAAGGTCTCTGTTAGTTGCGGTGATAATGCGTACATCCACCTTGATTGTCTTTACACCACCCAGCCTTTCAAACTCACCCTCCTGGAGCACCCTTAAAAGTTTTGCCTGAAGGGGTATGGAAAGCTCACCAATCTCATCCAGAAAACAGGTTCCTCCGTTTGCCCTTTCAATTTTACCGATCTTTGTGTTGCGGGCGCCTGTAAATGCACCTGGTTCATATCCGAAAAGTTCGCTTTCAAAAAGCTGTTCTGGTATCGCGGCGCAGTTAATGGCAATAAAGGGTTTATCGCTCCGGTTGCTGTGATGAAATATGGCCTTGGCAGCAAGTTCCTTTCCTGTCCCGCTTTCACCTGTTAGAAGCACAGTCACATTCTTTTCCGCTATCTGGCCGATTGTCTTATAGACCTCCTGCATGGACTTGCTCCTCCCTATCATCTTAAGGCTCTTTTCCGATGGTTCTGAAGCGGGGGTGGCCGTAATATCAGGCAGAATAACCCTCTCTTTCATTCTCCTGTTCAGCTCAAGCGCCTCACTGACAATGCGGCTCAACTCCTTGCGTTCAAATGGCTTGCTTAAATAATCATATGCCCCGCGCTTCATGGCTGTAATGGCAGTATCCGTATTGCCATAGGCTGTCATGATGATAACAGGTGTTTTTATCTGCGCATTTTTGATCTCCTGTAATGTGTCAAGTCCATTAAGACCGGGCATCTTGTAGTCCAGTAAAATGAGATCAAAGTTATGATCCATGATTTTATTGATGGCCTCCTGGCCGGAGAGGCATGTGGTTACCTCATAACCTTTTCTGTTAAAGAACCTGGTAAGGAAGTGGTTTAACCCTTCGTCATCATCAATCAGTAATATTTTTTCAGTTTCCATTTTACCCTTCAGATATTACAGGAAGAAATATAGAAAAGCAGGCCCCGCCTTCCGGTCTGTTAGCCGCTGTTATCTCTCCGTTGTGTCGTTTTACTGTATTAAAAACAGTGGGAAGCCCAAGGCCGGTACCTGCTGCTTTGGTAGTAAAAAAGGGATCAAAGATATAATTCAGGTTTTCCGGTGAAATGCCAGGGCCTGTATCTTCCACATCTATACGCACTGCAGGGACCATCTTATTCTCATCCTCTGTGGGCGCATAGCTGGTAACACTGGCCCGGATATTTATACGGCCCTTCTCAGGCATTACCTCAAGTGCATTAATAAAAAGATTGATCAGCGCCTCTTCAAGGAGCTTTATATCTCCCCTGATCTCCGGGAGGTTCGGGGTAATTATGGTTTCTATAGTGCATTCCAGCTTGTTTGCCATAGGACGTACAAGTGAAACGACATCTCCGATCAGGTACCCTGGGGAAATCTTTGAAAACTCCATCTCCTTTGGTTTGGTATAATCAAGCAGGCGGTTAATCGCTGTTTCGATCCGAGATATCTGTCCCATTGCTATGCCAAAATCCTCTATAAACTCGGGTGATATCTCTATTTCCCCCTGTATTGATTCAAGAAACAGCTTTAATGAAGTCAGGGGTGTGCGTATTTCATGGGCAACAGCAGCACCAAGGCGTCCAAGGGCAGCAAATTTTTCAGATCGCTCGGCGATTAATTTTAGATGTTTAAGAGTCTCACCGGTTTCTTCAAGTTCAGCAGACTTGAGGTTGATTTTCTCAACAAGTGTATCCTGCCGTTGTTTGATTTTCATGGCCATATCATTGAATGAGCGGTACAGCACTCCTATTTCATCTCTCCGCATGGTATCAAGCCCTTCAGGTAAATATTCAGACTGGGCAAGAATCTTTGCCGATCTGCTAAGCCCCTGTATCGGGCGGATAAAATGATATGAAATTACCCAGGTAAGCACAAATGCGCTGCCTATCGCCGTCAGCATCATGAGACCGATTAAACGTTTCATGCTGTCAGCGCTCCTGAATGCCTCAGCCTTGTCCTGCTCAACAACAATATACCAGTCTGTGCCCTCTACCTTATGGGAAGTGCCAAGCACCTCAATATTCCGGTAATCACGATATATGTTTTTACGTTCACCCGGCCCAAAGGCGTTTGTGAAGCTTCCTGAATGGGATATGTTCTCGGACAAAATACGCGATGGCTCCTTATGGGCAAGAAATGTCCCGTTTCTGTCAACAAGATAGCACTCCCCTGTTTCACCCAGTGAAACATGAAGTATGATACTTATGATATTATGGGTGCCGACCGTGCCAAGTACGCTCCCGATCTTTTGCCCATTTTCATAAACAGGCGCTGTTAACTGAAATGTTGATTCCTTTTCTTTTGGCAGGTATTTAACCGGGGGAGTGGCAGGAGACTCCTGATGGACACCGTCAACAATACGTATCTCCTGGCCTTGAGGGTAATCTCCTGTACTGAATACAAGTTCATTTTTGTCTGAAAATATGGATATATTGTTATATACCCTGTACTGCTCCCGAACCAGTTCAAGATAAGGGGCAATCAGACCGGGCTCCATGGATTTCACAATTGATGTGCCTGCAACAACCTGCATATCCTGCTTTCGTTCCTGAAGCCACCGCTCAAGGATCACCGCCTTGTCAGCGGCAATGTTTTCAATCTGGCGCGATACCAGATTATTTATGACAGATTCGGTGGTTTTAATTGAGAAAATACCGAAAACAACAGGGGGAACAAGCGCAAGCACAAGAAATAAAAAGATCAGCTTGTTTTTCAGATTAAAGATTTTTTTATATAAATGCAACTTTAAAGTCCCTCTGGTTAACCATGTACCAAGTTATTTATATCTATTGCCAGTATAAAACAAGCTCCTGACTGACAACATTTGACCTGATGACAAGGTTATTATCCTTTAAGTCGTAGACTTTTACAATATGTGAAAGAGCCCCATCCCCGGGGCGGAAATGTGACAGCAGGTTAGTGAGCCCTGAAACCATTTCCGGCCTGAAAATGACATCATCTTTTTCAGGGTAAACGGCCCCGTAAAAAATACTGGTTTCAGTAAGATCATGGAAAAAGTGCGTCCCGAATGAGAGATCCGGTATCATACTGCCTGCCGGATAACTGATTTCCATAAGGGCTGTAATATGGTTAATCTCTGAAAATTTCACAGGCACCCCCATTGCTGGTGTCTGGGTGCCCCATCTCCCCGGCCCCACAAGGAGGGCAGGATTTTTTCGTGGATCGATTATCTCCCTGTTAAGTTTTCCGATCAGTCTTGCCACGCTGTACTTTTGGGCAGGTGTTGATGCTGCATAGTTTTGAGGTTCCACCCAGATGAGCATGGTTACAGGCAAAACCACGTTGCCTCCCATAAAATTTCCCTCCATCCGGATAAAAACCTTTTCCGGGTCAACTTTTTCCGTAAGGGGGATATTCACTGTGTTGTATATGGTCTGAAATGGGCGGCACTGAAGCAGGTTGACCTGCATGCCATGGCTGAAATCATGGTTTACTGTGAACTCTATCTCTACAGGCACAGTATATGCCTGTTCAATGCTCTTCATCATCCTGCTCATGGTATCTACTAAAGGTGTCTCTGTAAGAAGTGAGTCAAAGGTTAATACCCATCGGCTTTCTGGAAAAGACTTGCCATAGTTATCTGTACCAGGGTCGTTTACAGCTATTGATTTTATATCTATATCAGGGGCCTTTTTAATAAGTTCGGGTAATAAAACGGTTTTAAATGTATTCTCTTTGAGATCCAGATAATCCACATAATGCTGGGAAAATTTTATTAAATCCTGCATGCCTGCCAGAGGTTTTGTCAGGGGATCATCCATTGCGATGATCCGCGGATAGTCGGTCTCAACCCTGTTTACCGCACGGGTGCCCAGGCCCATCACAAGTCGCAGCATCCCTGCCTCAGGGTTCATATCTTTTTTCCATACATAGGGGTTTCGTGAGAGGCCAACACCTGCTAGCTCCGGGAAAAAACAGTCATTATGCCCTGCCCCTGAAACCCTTTGGACTATTATGGCCATATGTTCATCTGTTTTATCTAGCCCTCGCTGCATCCTGTAGTAAAGGGCCTCTTCACTCATTGTACATGCGTAGATCCGTTTGATTGCATCTTCAAATATTTCATAACGTTTTTCCGGTGAGGTATGGTTTACACAGAAATAACTTTCATATCTCCCGGCAAAGGCGCTGCCGAATGCATCCTCAAGAAGGCTGCTCGAACGCACTATTATCGGTGATTGCCCGAAATATTCAAGCATAAGCTCAAAACGCTCGCGTATATGGTCAGGGAATGTTCCAGAGAGTATCTTTTCCCTCAGTTCCCCCGCCTTTTCAAAATACCCTTCGGGCGTTTTATGTGCCATGAAGAGCTTCCACCACACGTTCCTCACAATAAAGGAATAGAATACATCCGAGCCAATATAAAAGGAGTCATGGGGCTCAAGCATGTTTCCCCAGTCAAAATCTTCATCTTTCATCAGTATCTTTCTGGAAAGCAGCATGCCGAGGGCCTTGCCACCTATAAATCCTGTGCCTATATGCCTTTCCTTGATAAAAAGCAGGTCTTCAAGTGTAAAATATTTTCTAATAAGGGCGATCATCCTCTTGTTTCTGCTCAGGATCAGTCGGCTCAGATATTCTACCCTGTCCTCCTTTTCAAGTGGATCAGCGTCTGAGCGAATAAGCTCACCAGCCTCAACAAAGAGATGATCAAAATAGTCCAGTGAACGCCTTGCATTTACAGAATTTTCTATCATCAGGTGAGAAAAGAGTCTTGCAGCTTCAACACTGTTTATAACAGGAACAAGTTCAGACCGCTCCTTTATGTGAGGGAAAAACATTGTAGATGAATAACGACCCTGCACCTTTATTGGGTGTATACATAACTTGCGGTCAAAGCTGTAGAGGTCGATCAGTATCTGGGTTGTCTCCCTGATACCGGCAACCGCCTTGAATGAATGATTATTTCTCAGTATGGCAAAATAGGCAATGGTATTAAGTTCAAACAGATAGGGGCATGTAACAAAAAAGAAGTTGACGATCATCATGTCAGAGGCCCATTCAAAGAGCAGATCAGAAAGGGAATCAAAGACATAACAGGTATCACGCCCCTCAGATGTAACGATATTGTGTATCGATGAGGTAAATGATTCAAATCCGCCGGAGATGTCCAGCGTATAGACCTTTATATTTTTTCTCGGTGCAAGAAGAGGCAGATGCCTTGCAAAGCGGATATAGACGACCTTTTCACCTGTTAAAATGGAATTATTCACAAAATATGAGACCATTTTGCGGTATGCATCTATATCATCCACCTGCCATACCACATTATCGCCCCTGTGCAGGTAATCTATGATATTGTCAAGACTTTCCCATCCTGTACTTACGTGCGAGTGATGTGACATTTCTTCCTGTTTAGCCCCGCCTCTAATAATACAATGGATGATTTTACAGGCGCTTGACCCGTAAGATCATCCATCTTAAGTTTTGAACAGGATCAGGTTTACACGATCCCGTAGGCCAACATGGCCTTTGCCACCTTCATGAACCCGGCAATATTGGCCCCTGTTACATAATCACCCTTTTTCCCGTAGGTCCCAGCCGCATCAAGGCATGACTTGTGTATGCTCTTCATGATAATAAGCAACCTCTGATCCACCTCTTCCCTTGTCCATGATAACTTCAGGCTGTTCTGGCTCATCTCAAGGCCCGATGTGGCAACGCCGCCGGCATTGGCCGCCTTGCCCGGCCCATAGAGCAATTTATTTTCCTGGAATATCTTTACCGCATCGGGTGTCGATGGCATATTAGCTCCTTCTGTTACGCATATGCAACCATTTTTAACAAGGGATTCGGCCTCTTCTTTCCCGAGTTCATTCTGGGTGGCGCAGGGGAGTGCTATATCCACCTTTATTCCCTGTTTTTTCAATACCTCCCATACATTTTCACCCTCATAGCATGTGCAGCTGTATTCGTCTGCATATTCGGTGATTCTTCCGCGCCTGTTGTTTTTAAGATCCATGATATATCTGCATTTGTCATGGCTTATGCCTTTTTCATCTATAATTGTTGCATTGGAGTCACATGCGGATACTACCTTTGCACCCATTTGCGTAGCTTTTTCTATTGCATACTGGGCCACATTCCCTGAGCCGCTTACTGCAACAACCTTGTCCTTGAAATCCAGGCCTCTTGTTGCAAGCATTTCAGCGGCAAAATAAACTGCACCATAACCTGTGGCCTCGGGTCTTATAAGGCTTCCTCCGTATTCAAGACCCTTTCCTGTAAGAACCCCTGTATGGGTATTCTGTATCTTTTTGTAATAACCGTACATATACCCAATTTCCCTGCCGCCAACACCGATATCTCCAGCGGGCACATCGGTTTCAGGCCCTATATGCCTGAAAAGTTCACGCATAAAGGCCTGACAGAAACGCATGATCTCTGCATCAGACTTGCCCTTGGGATCAAAATCAGCCCCGCCCTTGCCACCTCCCATAGGAAGCGTGGTAAGTGCGTTTTTAAATATCTGCTCAAAGCCTAAAAACTTGATAATGCTCATATTAACCGAGGGATGAAACCGTATACCTCCCTTGAACGGCCCTATGGCATTGTTGAATTGTACCCTGAAGCCCCTGTTCACGTGAACGTTACCTTTGTCATCCATCCAGGGAACCCTGAAGGTCATGGCCCTCTCAGGCTCAACGATCCTGTCATATATAGCTGCCTTTACAAGCTCCGGATGGCGTTCTGCTGTGGGTTTAAGTGTCTCAAGAACCTCTATAACCGCCTGATGAAATTCTACCTGATCCCGGTCCATCTGTTTAACACGGGCAATTGTATCATTGATAACTGACACGAAATTTTCCTCCTTTTTTAGTTAGCGTATTTATACTCCATAACTTCATAATCACCATCATCCCTGATGGTGTAAATCTTTGCGGATACCTGTTTTAAGGCAGCCGGTCTTTTCCATTTGTACCAGTAGATATCGATAGAAGCTTGGCCATCCACGCCTGCAAACTCCATCTTCAGCTCCTTCAGGCTGTCATACCCGCTGCCAAAAAAGGGAAGCTTTGAAAAAAAAGGCCTGATGCTTCTCATATCTGTTATTGCGGCGAAATGCGTGGGAAACAGGGGGTCGCCAAAAACAAGAAGATATCGATCCTGGGATGAGGTTATATTATAATCTGAAGGGATATCTTCCTTTTTTATCTCTTCAAAATGTTCCTTTAGTATTGTCCCTGCCTCTACATTATCTACATCATCAACAGAGAGGAGATCCGGGGATGTAAAATACCCGAAGATATAAAGTACAATACTAAAATTGCTTATCTGTTCATAGACAGGCTGTTCCCTTTCACACATCTTTGTTGTTTCATCAATCCTTTCCTTGACCAGAATACCCTCGGTGTTCATGATTCACCTCCTTATAATGAGTATTAAAAAACTCTCCCGGGCAGCATAAAGAAAAACCGGGAGTATCATATCTGTAACAAACATAAGGCAAAGAACATGCCAGCAATAATATTCTTTGAAATATTATTTAATAAATTGATATTACTTGAAAATTCAAAAGAGATGTCTTAACTGGCTTAATAAGCGGTGACGAAAAATCACCAGGCAGTTTTTTATTTTTATGTAGCTTTTAATTATAAAAACCATGAAATCCCTTGCCGGTAAAGAAAATTTTTATCCTGTGCAATCTTTGAACAGGGGTGGTGAAAACTGAACATTGAAAGAGGTAATCAGCCGATCACAGTTAGCAGATATCTTAATGTAATGATACCCTGGGCACCGCCTGTATCCAAAACCCATTAAAGAAATTTTTATTGGTGGACATCTGTATTATACTGCTTAAATTATACGATAATTTATCTCAAACAAAAAACAAGGAGGGGTTAAAATGTCCAAAATGAGGATAGAGACAAAACCGACATTAGAGGCATATATCGGCAAAGAAGGTAATATCTGTCTGAAACAGGAAGATTTTGATGGTAAGGAAAAGACAATTGTTATTCCCCGCGAATATGCCGGAAAGATCATCAGCTGGCTCCAGATATTGTCTGATGAGAAACGGGAACCTTCTCGTGAGGATTTTGCAGCAGAGGATTGATAAACCATTCAAACATATAGTTATCATGCAAAAGGGATTTCAGAAACAACCGGACTTTTATGCCCTGAAATCCCTTTACTTTAATCCCCTTACATACCCGATGGCGGGGCACTATGACCAGAGAAGACACCCGGCGGGGTATTCTGATAGAATGTGCGTACCCTGGGCCTGAATATCCTCGTGTCGCGCATTGTCTTAAGTATCTCGATACTGTCCCTGTATCCCTGATTAACGCGGCACATCTCTAGGGCCATGCCTGCTATCAGGGCCACAGCCTGCACAAAATTCATATCATCCATAATAAACTCCCAAGGCTCTGAGGTGTAAACCCTCATGCATCCTATTGTCTTCTCACCAATTAGGATCGGAACAGAAAGGATGGAAGCTATGCCCTCCTTTTTTGCTGCCTCCGGGTATTGAATACGCGGATCATCAGTAACATCATATACTGCCTCGGGTTTTCCCTGTTCAAGAGATGATGCAATGGAAAGAAGAGAGCTTACAGGACCCTTATCAAGGTATTCCTGGCTTAGTCCATAGCTGCCGGCCAGTTTCAATTCATGGCTCATCGGGCTGTATAAAAACAGGGCGCAGCCTTTGACACCAAGGGCATTGGTTACTGCTTCAACTGTATTCATAACAATCTCCTTCGGGTCTCGGAGTCTCGGTATGGCCTTTGTTATACGGATAAGTGTTTCATAATTGATTTTTGGCTTTTCCATTTTGCTCTCCTTTTTAAATTGTTTAAAATTTTAATGCCCGCATAAATACTGAGAGCGCGGGTTATTTGAATATACCTGTCTGGTGAAAAACTTTTAGTGCCTGCTGACTTGCTGCATGCACCGGAAAAAACCTGTTCATACAACTGTTGTTTATCCTGGCTATAAGAGAATGTATTAGGTAATTGAGAGGCTGAGTTCAGTTAAGTGTGCCGCGAATATGAAAATCAACCCTGATATTAACTGGAAATATTTAAATCTCAGATGACAATATTAGACCAGAATACCATACTGGTGTCAATAAATGGTTTTAACAAATTTCTTCCTGTTGCAGGCTAATGCCATGTTCGCATATTCCTCAGAATACATCAGCTTCCTGGGCCGTTTTGTTTTTGTGTATTTTGACCGGCCCTGATTATGTTTTTCTAACCTTTCTTCAAGGTTCCGGGTAGAGCCGACATAATAGCTTGTATCAAGTTCGGATTGGAGTATGTAAACATAGTAGGGCATATCTTTTAAATACTATTAATTGAAGTTTAAAAGAAAAAAGCCTGTTTCATTTGAAACAGGCTTTTCTATATGGTGGCGGGAGCGACGAGACTCGAACTCGCGACCTCCGGCGTGACAGGCCGGCGTTCTAACCAACTGAACTACGCCCCCGCAATACTCTAATTTTTAAGATGATTTGATACCTTTTTTATAAGGCTTTTTCAAGCTTTTTTTAAAAGGTGGTGGGCGGAACAGGGATCGAACCTGCGACATTCGGCTTGTAAGGCCGACGCTCTCCCAGCTGAGCTATCCGCCCACTTTTATTTTCTCTACCTTAATAAGGTTTCTTCTATTTTTAAAGAACTATCAACTGCTACCATATCCAGGCTACCTTACCCGGCACGGAAAGTGGCTTTTCTCTCATATGGCTGCATTATTGTCAAGTATTAATGTGTGGTTACCTCATTATTTTGCGGCATTTTTATATCCATGCATGCCTCAATATTGAACGGCGTACATTCTTCTTCAGGAGCAAAAAGCTCTTCACCCTGTTTTAGTACAAGCGCCTCTTTTAACACCTGATCCATATGCTCAACAGGTATAATCTCTATCTTTTTTAAGATCCTTTCAGGGATCTCCTCAAGGTCTTTCCTGTTTTCCATGGGTATCAGCACCTTGGTTATATTGCCCCTATGTGCAGCAAGTATCTTTTCCTTGAGCCCGCCTATGGGCAGCACCCTTCCTCTCAGGGTTATTTCACCAGTCATTGCAACCTTGTGATTTACCGGTCTGCCGGTAAGCGCAGAGATAATCGTGGTTGCAAGCGCTATACCTGCGGATGGGCCGTCTTTAGGAGTTGCACCCTCGGGCACATGTATATGTATATCCACCTTTTCATAAAAGAGGTCAGGCAGTTTAAGCTGCCTTGCGCGTGTCCTCACATAACTCATGGCGGCCTGGGCTGATTCCTGCATTACATCACCGAGTTTACCTGTAAGCTTCAGCGCACCTTTACCCGGCATGATGGCTGCCTCAGTCTGTAAAAGTTCGCCACCCACCTCGGTCCAGGCAAGACCTGTTGTAACACCTACTGCATCCTGCTCTTCAGAGCTGCCAAAGCGGTATTTAATAACCCCGAGGTACTTGTTCAGGGATGTTGCAGAGATATTTATCTTTGTCTTTTTACCCTTTTTGACCACCTCTTTTGCCACCTTGCGGCATATGGAGGATATCTCCCTCTCAAGGTTCCTTACACCCGCCTCCCTTGTATAGTTCCTGATAATATTCAATATAGCCTGGTCTGAAATAATGATATTTTTTTCAGTAAGGCCATTCAGCTCTATCTGTTTTTTTACAAGGAACTGCTTTGCAATATTCAGCTTTTCCAGTTCAGTATAACCGGCAAGCCTGATTATCTCCATCCTGTCCTGTAAGGGGAGCGGGATATTGTAAAGGGTATTTGCCGTTGTAATAAACAGGACATTTGACAGATCATAATCCAGGTCAAGATAATGATCATTAAATGCATAGTTCTGCTCAGGGTCAAGCACCTCTAAAAGGGCAGCGGATGGGTCACCCCTGAAGTCAGTGCTCATCTTGTCAACCTCATCAAGACAGAACACAGGGTTGCTCGACTTGGCCTTTTTCAGGTACTGAATTATCTTACCCGGGAGCGCACCGATATAAGTCCGTCTGTGACCGCGTATCTCAGCCTCATCCCTGACACCACCAAGGGATAATCTTACAAAATTCCTGCCCATTGCCCTTGCAACAGACTTGGCAAGCGATGTTTTACCCACACCGGGCGGCCCGGCAAGGCAGAGTATTGGGCCCTTGATCTTTTTTGTAAGGTTCTGTACAGCCAGGTATTCGAGGATCCTTTCCTTTGGTTTCTGGAGCCCGTAATGATCATCATCCAGGATACCCTTTGCCTCATCCATATCCATCTTGTCACGGGTGTATTCTCCCCAGGGAAGCGCAATGATCCAGTCAATATAGTTTCTTACAACAGTGGCCTCTGCTGACATGGGAGACATCATCTTGAGCTTGTTGAACTCCTGCCAGACTTTGATCTTTGCCTCCTTTGAAAGCCTTTTCTTCTTGATCTTTTTTTCAAGCTGCTCCAATTCGGCCTTGAAATCATCTTTTGTGCCCATCTCCTTCTGGATGGCGCGCATCTGCTCATTGAGGTAATAATCCTTCTGGGTCTTTTCCATCTGCTTCTTGACCCGCCTCTTAAGCCTGGTTTCAATGGACAGGATCTTTATCTCACTCACAAGTTTTTTAAAAAGGGTCTCAAGCCTCTCTTCCACATCTACCCTAGAAAGCAGCTCCTGCTTATCTGCAACATTGAGCCCCAGATGGGATGTTATGGTATCAGCAAGCCTTGAGGGGTCACTGATGGTAGATATGGTATTGGCCAGGTCTTTACCGATCTTTTTATTAAGTTTTGCATACTCATCAAAGCTCTCTATGATAGACCTGATCAATGCCTGTACCTTGGCCGAGTCCACAAACCTGTCGTTGACAGTGGCAACCTCAACCATGTAGAAGTCAGGATTATCCAGAAAAGTCTCTATCCTTGCCCGCTTTTTACCCTCAATTAGAACCTTTACAGTGCCATCAGGGAGTGTGAGTTTCTGTAACACAGTGCCAAGGGTACCGAATGTATAGATATCATTTTCTACCGGGTTATCTATGGAGGCATCCTTCTGTGCTGCAAGGAATATCTCCCTGTCGTTACTCATGGCATAATCTATGGCCCTGATTGACCTTTCCCTTGCAACAAACAGATGAACCACCCTGTTGGGGAATACCACCATATCCTTTAGAGGCAAAAGAGGATGCCTGTTATTATCTTCTGTAAAATACTGCATAGAATCTTTCTTTATTGAGTTAAACATAGTTTATGCGTAACCTGCCTTGTTTTCATATACCAGCAGAGGTTCGGTTCCTTTGGTTATTACATTTTCTTCAATTATGCATTCTCTCACGCCGGGCATGCTCGGGATGTCATACATAATATTCAGCATTACTGATTCCAGTATGGCCCTTAAGCCCCTTGCACCTGACTTTCGTTTTATTGCATCCTTTGCAATGGCCTTATATGCCTTTTCTTCAAACTTGAGTTCAACACCCTCAAGCTCAAAGAGTTTTTTGTACTGCTTAACAAGGGCGTTTTTAGGCTCAGTGAGGATACGTACAAGGGCCTCTTCGCTAAGGTTATTAAGTGTGGCGATTATGGGTATGCGTCCAATAAACTCCGGTATAAGACCGAATTTAATAAGATCTTCGGGCTGTACAAAGGAGGTAATATCTTCAGCATTCGCATCTTCATTTGAGTTGACATTGGCCTCAAAGCCCATGGATTTACTGCCGATCCTGTTTCTGATGATCCTGTCCAGGCCGGTAAAAGTACCCCCGCATATAAAAAGGATATTTGAGGTATCCACCTTTAAGAAATCCTGCTGGGGATGTTTTCTTCCGCCCTTTGGCGGTATGCTGGCCATTGTGCCCTCTATTATCTTAAGGAGCGCCTGCTGAACACCTTCACCCGACACATCCCTTGTTATTGAGGGGCTGTCAGACTTTCTGGCGATCTTATCGATCTCGTCTATGTATACTATTCCCTTGCAGGCGCTTTCCACCTCGTAATCAGCTGTCTGTACAAGGTTAAGAATGATGTTTTCAACATCCTCCCCTACATAACCGGCCTCGGTAAGGGTGGTTGCATCCGCTATTGTAAATGGCACCTTTAAAATCCTTGCAAGGGTCTGGGCAAGCAGTGTCTTTCCTGAGCCGGTTGGCCCGATAAGGAGAATGTTGCTCTTCTGGATCTCCACATCATCCATCTTAATATTTGTATGAATTCTTTTGTAATGGTTGTGAACAGCAACGGAAAGTACCTTTTTTGGTTTTTCCTGCTCTACGACATAATCGTCAAGGGCCGCCTTTATCTGGTAGGGCTTTGGAAGGTCCAGGTCTGCTTCCTTTTCGTTTCCATACTCCTCTGCAATTATTTCGGTACAGAGCTGTACACACTCATCACATATGTACACTGATGATGATGCGGTAATGAGCTTTTTTACCTCATCTTCACTCTTTCCGCAGAAGGAGCAGTGCAGATCACTGCCTGAATTATCTTTTTTTTGCATTACACAACCTCTACTTTTCTTTTTTTTCTTCTTTTAACTCTCTTGACTTTATTACCCTGTCAATTACTCCATATTCCATCGCCTGTTCGGCGTCCATAAAATAGTCCCTTTCAGTATCTTCCCTGATCTTTTCTAAAGGCTGCCCTGTATGTTCAACAAGGATGTTATGGATGGTCTTTTTTACCTTCATAATCTCCCTGGCCTGGATCTCAATGTCAGTTGCCTGGCCCTGGGCGCCGCCTAAGGGTTGATGGATCATAATCCTTGAGTTGGGAAGGGCAAGCCTTTTACCCTTTGCACCTGCTGCCAGTAAAAGAGCCCCCATGCTGGATGCCTGCCCCATACACAGGGTGGAGACATCGGGCTTTATATACTGCATTGTGTCATAGATGGCGAGACCCGCGGTTACGGAGCCGCCCGGGGAGTTGATATACATGGTTATGGGTTTTTCAGTATCTTCAGACTCTAAGAAAAGAAGTTGGGCAATTACAGTATTGGCCATATGGTCTTCAACTTGTTCGCCTATAAAAATAATACGCTCCTTCAGGAGACGTGAGTATATGTCATATGACCTTTCACCGCGATTCGTCTGCTCAACTACAATTGGTATCAGCATATTCTGTTCTCTTTCTTTATAAAAATCATTATATATTTAAGCTCAATCATCTCTGTTTTAACATTGGTAACATGCTAATCTTCTTAATCTTTTTCGCTTTTTTTAACCGGCTCAACCTCAGTAACGCTAGCATTTTCAACAAGATATTTCAAGGTCTTTTCCTTTAAGAGGGTCTGCTTCAGCCCCTCCATATAGTCATTTGCCTCATAAAATTTGCGTAGCTCCTCTGCAGGATGACCTGATTCCTTTGCCATCTCCTCAAAGCTGTCAGAAAGCTCCTTTTCCTCAACCTCAAGTTTTTCAAGCTTTGCAATCTTGCCTAAAATTAGAGACGCCTTTATGTTTCTTTCTGCAATCGGCCTGAATTCTGTCTTCATCCTGTCATGGCTCAGCCCCAATTTTTCAAATGATGCACCCGATCGCATGAAGTTATTCTTCATATTATCGATAGACGCCTCTATCTCATTTTCCACAAGGCTTTCAGGCAGGTCAAAGGTAACACTGTCCGATATTGCATTTATTATTTTAGTCCGTAGGTCAGTCTCTATCCTCTTTTCTTCTCGGGAGGTTAGATCACTCTTTATCCTTTCCTTGAGGGCATCAACCGTATCAAATTCAAGACCGAGCCCCTTAACAAAGGCATCATCAAGGGCAGGGAGCTCTATACTCTTAATATCGGTTATCTCAACAGTGAATCTGATTGTCTTACCCTTTAGTTTAGGGTTAATATAGTCATCCTTGAAGCTGGTGGAAAATTCCTTTTTATCCCCTTTCTTGAGCCCTATAAGCTCATCTTCAAAGCCCGGATAAAAGCTCCCCCCTCCTATATAGAGGGAGTAATTTTCGGCCTTCATGCCCTCAACGGCATTATCCCCTTCAAAACCCTGGTAGCTGACTACAGCATAGTCTTCCTTTTGTATGCCCCTCTCCTCGGTTAAAGGAGTAAGCTTTCCATGCGCCTTTAATATGGCCTTTACCTGGGTATCTACGTCATCATCGTTTACAATCAATTTATCCTTTTCTACCTTTACACCAAGGTAGTCTTTTAATTCAAACTCAGGCCTCACCTCTATGATCGCCGCATATTTGTAATCCTGACCCTTTTTTATGATTTCATCATTTTCTAAAACAGGCATACTCAATGGATATACCTCTGTTTCGTGGATGGCCTTTGCCAGGGTCTCACGTACAATATCATTCGCCGCATCCTCAAACACCTGGTCTCCATAATATTTTTCAACCATTTTCATGGGGACCTTGCCGGGCCTAAAACCCTTGATCTTAGCTTTTTTAGCGTATTTCTTGAACACGCTTTCTATCTTTTGATCAACATCCTTTGCCTCTATCTCAACCAGGATTTTCTTTTTTACAGAACTGATTTCTTCAACTGTAGTTTTCATAGAATACCTTCATAATAAGTTGTTATCACAGATTTAACTTCCCCTGCCCGCATCATAATCAGCCTTTTCCCCGGTGTTCAGTCTCATTTAAATTCATCAGTTTTGATAAAGGAAAATGTGCCTGAATTCTGACATCTGAAAGCCGTCTTTTTAACCTGAACCAGCCTTTTCCGGATGGAAACAAACATGGAAAACAGAAGTAATGTAATACCGGAACCAGTTAATAAAATAATTACCTTCAGGTACCCCTGAAATTTCAAAAAACAAACAGGATAAAAGCTAATTATAATTTACCTAATATCAAGCTGGATAAGGTAAATAATAAATGGCTTCAAGACTGTCAATAATAATTATGTATATGATAGCATAAATCATGCCATTTAGATGGTGTGTCAGGGGGTTAAAAACTGTTAAAACTGAATAACCGAGGGGGCTGCTTTAGGGGGTTATATTATTGCAATAAATGGTTACAAAAGGGGAGCAATGCCGGATAACCCTGATATTACAGGTTTTTTTGGCAGAGATACGGTAAAGACCATGTCCTTTTCCTCCTGGGCATATGACAGGAGACCCCCTATATCCTTTAAAAGCCTGTATGAAAGGGGAAGGCTGAAATCCCTTTCGCTGCTGTTAAATGGAAGAAAAAACATATCAGGATTATCTGCCTTTGTGCTAGATACCCTGTTTTTGAATTCTATATGACAGTTATTGTCACTTTCATATGTTTTTATTGTAACTTCATTGCCATTATAATTCTCTTTTCCTGATGTCCTGAGCAATTCAGCAAATGTCCCTATGACAATATCTCTGTCGGTCTTTACAGGTGTAAGCTCGGTGTCGAGGTCAAGATTGATATTCACCTTTTTTGGGGCTGTTTCCGAGAGGTACCTTTCAACACAGGAAGAGATGAGGTTGTTTATTTGGCACTCTTCATAATTTATCTCAACAGGCTTCAGGTATTCGGCCAGACGCTTAAGGATACTTTCAAGACGTTTTGATTCCTTTAGTATAATGTCGCCTTCGGGAAGGTCAGGGAACCTTTTTCTGAGACGCCTGGCAAAACCGCCTATAGAAACCAGGGGGTTTCTGATGCCATGTGCAACCTCTGCGGATATGGAGCTGAGCAGCTTTAATTTTTCCCTCTGTATGATCTCCTTTTCAAGAACAACACGATCTGAAATATCCACTATCATGCCTTTTATGGTATTTGCAGCACCTCCTCCCATGGGTTTTGCCCCTGTTATTGAGCCCGTCATAACATTGATAAGTCGTCCATTCCTGTGGATCATTCGGCACTCTTCGGAAAACCTGAAGTTCTGGGACTGAAAGGCCCTGTTAAAGGTCTCCCTTATACGCGGGCGGTCATCCGGGTGTATCCTTTCAAGGAGCCACCCTGGCTCTGCGGATGCCTCTTCCGCAGAAAAGCCAAGCATGGGTTCGCACGCCCTGCTTATAAATTCCAGCTCAATATCCTCCCTTACAACAAAGACGAGACAGGGGATATTCTGAACAAGATTGTAGTATTTCTGTTCAGCTATCTTTACCTGTTCTTTTAAAAGCATGCGCTCCTGAAAACGCTTTATGCATAGATTAAGCTCGCTTATGCCAAAGGGTTTTCTAAGGTAATCATATGCCCCGACCTTTATTGCCTGGATGGCATTATCAAATGTACCAAAACCTGTAATAAAGACCACCTCAAGACCGGGATTATCCCTTTTCAGGTTTGAGGCCAGCTCTATACCACCCATTACCGGCATGTTTATATCTATAAATGCTATATGAAAGGGCTCTTTTTTAATGAATTCAAGTGCCTCATTGGGAAGAGTGCATATTACAGGTTTATGGCCTTCACGACTCACAAAACTGGCAATGAGTTCACCAATGGATGGGTCATCATCAACAATCATTATATTTATCACTGGGAGATCAACCACATAAGACATATTGTTTACCCCTATGAATATATGAAATGTATCTGTGTCTGAAGATGTGGCCAACTATATCATATAAAATTAGCTATATAAACCTGTTTATTGAAGCTCTTAATAGATTGCTGCGAAGGGTAATAATCTTGGAGGCATAAATGGGTTTTAATCATTTCATAAGGTATAAAAAACATAGAGGGTAGAATGGATTAAGCGAAGCAACCCATCTTCATGCTGTTTGCCTTGAAAAAGAAACATGGTATACACTTTATAAATGTGATGGAGGATGTTGGCTATGAAGATAAAAAATATTTGCGTCAACTGCGGTTCAAATACAGGAACAATGCCTGAGTATCTAAAGGCCGCTATTGATCTTGGAAAATATCTGGCAAAAAACAATATCGGTATTGTCTATGGCGGGGCAGGTGTGGGGCTTATGGGGGCAGTGGCTTCATCTGCCTTACATAACAATGGAAAGGTCATTGGCGTAATACCTGAATCATTTGCAGACAGGGTTGCCCACAGCAACCTGACAGAACTCCATATTGTTTCAACCATGCATGAGCGAAAGACAATGATGTTTGAACTCTCAGACGGTTTTATAGCGCTGCCCGGTGGCATGGGTACCATTGAGGAGATATTTGAGGTGCTGACATGGGCGCAACTGGGGTATCACACAAAACCCTGCGGTATCCTCAATATATCCGGGTACTATGACAGTATGCTCACATTTCTTAAAAATGCTGTGGATCAGCGTTTTATACGAAAAGAACATAAAGATCTGCTGCTTGTTGATGTTGACCCGGCAAGTTTACTGACAAGGTTTAATAATTATGAGGCCGTTCCAATAGAAAAATGGATCGATATATAGGAGAGGTAGATAATAACGTTTCCCTGCTGCATGATGATCAGGATTTTATACCCATGGAACAACAACTTGGGTTACCCATAGTAAGTTCCGATAACAAGAAATAAGCAATAACGAGTATCTTATAAAAGAAGGTTCCCAAGGCCCAAGGAATCAGAAAAACAAAACTATTTTCATGCCCGTCCCGCATCAATTACGGGATAAATTCGGACGGGCATCCAGTTATGTGGTCTTTTAAAAAACTAAAGCGGATTTCCTCGGAGACAATTCCATTGCGAAAAATATAGAGGCACGCTGCGGCATGCCCCTACAGTTACATATAATAATGTGCTCGTACCTGCCTAATAACTCAACCCATACCCTATTGGAAAAAGCGGATTATATTTTTCCGTGGGCATATTGATATTCATTGGAAGCTCTGCATTTGACCTTGGCCATGAGTAAGAAAGCTTGCCTGTCGGGCTGAAGTCGCCGAACAGCACATCTGTGATCCCCTGCCCCTCTGTGCCGGGCAAAAATGCTGCAACCAGGGCATCTGCCTGCGGGAGGATATCATTTACAATCATCGGCCTGCCTGATATCACAATCACCACTACAGGAATACCTGCCTTTTTCATGTTGTTTATGGTTGCTACATCCCCTTCATCAAGTGAAAGGTCTTCCCTGTCACCGACACCCTCTGCATAGGGGAGTTCACCAACAACAGCAATACCAAGGGCCGCCCCCTCTGCGCCTGTTCCATCAATAGAGTGTGTCACCTCTGTTTCATTTGATACTGCGGCCTTAACAGCAGAAAGCACTGTTGTGCCGCCAGGTGTAACCTCCCCTGTCTGCCCCTGCCAGCGGATGGTCCACCCGCCGCACTGGTTCCCTATGTTATCTGCGCTCTTACCTGCCACATGAATCCTTGCGCTGGTTTTAGAGAGGGGCAGCACTTTGTTATCATTTTTTAAAAGCACCAAGGATTTACGCACCGCCTCCCTTGCAACTGCCCTGTGTTCAGGTGAGCCGAATGCATTGTGTAATGACCTGTCAGCCTTATGGGTCTTTGTATCGTCCATAAGCCCCATTGCAAGCTTAACCCTTAAAATACGTGTAACAGCATCGTCTATACGCGCAATAGGCACGCTTCCCTCTTCAACAAGGGCCTTTAGTATGTCGAAGAATTCACGATACCCTCCCGGCTCCATTGCCATGTCCATACCTGCATTAATGGATATCATGATGGATTCCTTCAGATTCATGGGGTTTATCTGGCGTATCGCATTATAATCTGAGATCAGGAAGCCATCAAAACCCAGCTCTTCCTTGAGTATCTCAGTCAAGAGTCGTTTACTGCCTGAACATCGCTCCCCGTTCCATGTGCTGTATGAGGGCATGATTGTACCCACACCCGCCTCAATAGCGGTTACATAACCGGGGAGATGAATTCGGCGCAAGGTGGCCTCATCCACCTTTGTGTCCCCTTGGTCAAGCCACATACGCGTTACATCCCCTCCAGGGAAACCGGGCCTTGGCGCCTTTGTTGCCTCTGTGCCGCCGTCACCAGCATAATGCTTGGCGCATGCAACAACAGAGAGGGGATCAGAAAGGTCTGTGCCCTGAAGCCCCATAACCATTGCCTTTCCAAGGGTTTTTACTATCTCCGGGTCCTCTGAAAAGCCTTCATATGTACGGCCCCACCTGATATCCTGTGGCACTGTTACCGCAGGGGCAAATGTCCAGTGTATCCCTGTTGCCCGCATCTCCTTAGCGGTGATCCTGCCGATCCTTTCCACAAGCTCAGGGTCACGTGTGCAGCCTAAAGCTATATTATGGGGGAACATGACAGCTCCAAGCACATTGCTGTGGCCATGCACCGCATCTATCCCGTAGAGTGCCGGTATCTTTAACCTTGTCTTTAATGCCTCTTCCTGCACCCTGTCATAGAGATTGGTCCATTCGATAAGGCTGTTATCCTTGATCGGGTCTGAATCACCCCCGCTCAAGACAGAGCCTATAAAATATTTCTGCATATCTCCTTCATTACCTAGCACCTTGTCCTGCTCAGGCTGTGTCATCTGGCCTATCTTTTCATCAAGGGTCATCTGACTTAATATTTCTTTGGCTTTGGCATCAAAGGCCTTAAAACCTTTAATTGTTTGCGCCTGTTCGGGCGCTTGAGACTGACAAGACACAAAGATTAAAGATATGAGAACTAAACAGATTAATGATATATGACTAATCCTTGCCTTTTTCATTTTTCCACTCCTTAAGGTTAAATTAAATTTGCTGGAATTGGCGCATCTTACAAAAGCCTCCTGATCTTTACAACACTTTTAGTTATCCTTCATTCGCTTTACTTTTTAAGATTATTCAGCTATCTAGTGTTCATCCAGAATAAGTAAATCCTGGATATAACTGTCAGCGACTTGTCCCGCCATAGTTTTATACGAAGGCGGATCAGCTGTCAGCAATGGAATTTTTTATATTCAAGCTATGGAGGCATTTATGTCTATAAATTCCCTGTCCCCCCTTGACGGGCGCTACAGTAAAAATATTGACCCTCTCAAACCCTGTTTTTCCGAATGGGGTTTGATTAAATACCGCATTCATGCTGAGGTTGAGTGGCTCATCATGATGTCTGAAGAGGCTAACATCACCCATGTCAGGGCGCTCTCTGACACAGAAAAGGCGGCCTTAAGAAAAATAGTCGCTGACTTTAATGAAGAACAGGCCAGGGTCGTTAAAGATATAGAGGATGAAACAAGGCATGATGTAAAGGCGGTTGAATATTATATTAAAAAGAAGATAAAAGGTTCATCTATTGAAGGGCTTTCAGAGTCCATTCACTTCTGCTGCACCTCAGAGGATATAAACAACCTTGCCCATGCCCTTATGCTTAAGGATGGGATAAATAACGAATGGATACCCATTGCAGAGGATATGGTTAAAAGGCTCAGCGCCATAGCCGAAGAGGCCGGTGATATCCCCATGCTAGCAAGGACACACGGCCAGGCAGCCACACCCACAACCGCGGGTAAGGAGCTTGCGGTATTTATATACAGGTGGAAAAGGCAGCTTAGCCAGATCAGAAACATAGAATACCTGGGCAAGTTCAATGGCGCTGTTGGCTGTTACAATGCACACTGTGCCGCATACCCTGATATCCAGTGGGAGGAGATCTCAAGGAGGTTTATCGAGAGGCTGGGTCTTACATTTAACCCCCTTACCACCCAGATAGAGTCACATGACTATATGGCAGAGCTGTTTCACGCACTTATAAGGTTCAACAATATCCTTATGGATTTTGACAGGGACATGTGGTCATACATCTCCCTTGGTTATTTCAGGCAGAAGGTGGTAAGCACAGAGGTGGGTTCATCTGTAATGCCCCATAAGGTAAACCCCATTGATTTTGAAAACTCGGAGGCCAACATCGGCATAAGTAATGCCCTCCTTGAACACCTTGCTTCCAAGCTCCCCATATCAAGGCTTCAGAGGGATTTAACCGATTCATCCGCAATAAGGAATGCGGGGAGCGCCATCGGGCACTCTTACCTTGCTATAAAGTCCGCCATAAGGGGAATCGGCCGGATATCAATTGATCGTAACGCCATATATAGCGACCTTGCCGATGCATGGGAG
This sequence comes from Desulfatiglans sp., assembly GCA_012513605.1. Lineage (NCBI taxonomy): Bacteria > Pseudomonadati > Thermodesulfobacteriota > Desulfobacteria > Desulfatiglandales > Desulfatiglandaceae > Desulfatiglans > Desulfatiglans sp. The sequence continues at coordinate 120,702 of JAAZBV010000153.1, forward strand.
GTGCTGGCAGAACCGGTGCAGACGGTCATGCGAAAGGCCGCCATAGAAAACCCCTATGAAAGGATGAAGGCGCTCTCAAGAGGAAAGAAGATCACACAGGATGACCTTCGTGCATTTATCAATTCGCTCGCCCTCCCACAGGTGGATAAGAACAGGCTTTTAAAGCTTACGCCTGTGACCTATACAGGGATAGCAAGCACACTTATCAAACATATCAAATAGAGATACAAAATAGAGCAATGAAAGATTTATTATTTATACTCCCAGGGGATGAGGATTTGCTTGAGAGGAGGCTTGCACCCCGGAAACGCCTCCTGAACAGCGCCCTTGTCTCTGATATTTCCAAATTGTTTAAAGAGGTCAAGGCCTCTGGTGACAGGGCAGTTATAGCTGCTACAGAAAAGTTCGACAGGATCAGGGTTGAAAATATCCGGGTTGCTGATGCATATATTGAAAGATGCCTTAATGACCTTGCCCCCAAATTCAGAAGGGCGGTTGAAAAGGCAATCAACAACATCAGGGAGGTAAACGAGGCATTGATGCCGCCCGCCTTCTGGCAAAAGGAGATACGGCCCGGCACAATAATAGGTGAAAAGATCAGCCCCCTAGATTCAGTTGGGCTTTACATACCGGCCAGGAAAGGCCCCCTCATATCAACCGCCCTTATGCTGGTTATATCTGCAAAGGTTGCAGGTGTAAAAAATATTGTGGTGGCCATGCCGCCACAGGCAGATGGAAAGGCAAACCGGTCAACCGTGGCAGCAGCATCTATAGCAGGGGCGCACAGGGTTGTTATAGGTAATGGTGTGGCCCTACTTGCAGGCATGACATTCGGTACTGAATCCATACCGGAGGTGGCAGGCATGTTCGGCCCTGGCCCGGCAGGTATAGCAGCGGCCATGAGTGTCGCATTTTCATATGGTAAAAAGGCAGTAGTGGGCATTGGCCCAACTGACTGTGCGATTATAGCAGACGAAAGCGCAGACCCAAGGTGGATCGCAAAGAACCTCATGTGTGAAGCAGAACATGGGCCTGATTCATCTGTACTTCTGGCAACAACCTCCAAGATGTTTGCAGAAAGGGTTTCAAAAGAACTCTCTCAACTAATCCCCCTTGTACCTGAAGCAAGGCGACCCATTCTTGAGCGGGTATTCGGACCTGATGGAATGGGCGCCATTACAGTGGTTCAGGATATACAAAATGCAATAAGGACTGTGGATGAATATGCGCCTGAACATCTCCTGATTGCCTGCACAAAGGAAACAGAGGAGATTGTCCTCTTAAGGGTGCATAATGCTGGTGAGATACTCATTGGGCACAACACTTCATTTTCTGCTGCAAACTATGCCATAGGGATTACAGCGGTTCTTCCCACAAACGGCTTTGCAAGGGCATTCAGCGGCATTACATGCAGGGATATGATCAAAACCTCAACAATAGGGGGGCTATCAGCAGAGGCGCTCGGTGATCTTGAAGAGACCATCCGGGCGCTTGGTGAAGAGGAGGGGTTGCCCTGTCATGTGGATGCAGCAGGAACGAGGTAAAAATGCAAAACATCCCCCCATGCATGATATATATAGATAAGGATGGCAAGTGGTTTCACAACGGCGCTGAGATGATAAACAGGGGGATTGTCCTTGATTTTTACAGCCACCTTACAATAGACGATTCAGGCATCTACATCATTAAAAGGGGAAATGAGACCTGCTATGTGGAGGTGGAGGATGCCCCATTTATTGTGACAAGGGTGGATTTTGCAGGTGCGGATGGAAAGGTAGAAAGGGTTCGCCTTTCTCTGATTGATGAGACGCACGAAACCCTTGAACCGGAAACCTTGATTATCGGTGAGGGAAACATCCTCTACTGCACTATCAAACAGGGGCTCTTCAGGGCACGCTTCAGCAGGGCCGCCTATTACCAGCTCGCATCCCGCATAAAAGAAGAGGGAGATAAATACTATCTCCCTCTAAATAATAAAAGAAACTATATCAATCTAATGACTTAAAATTCTCCGTGTCCTTGTATGGTTGAAGTGACAGACCTAAATTGAACCGCAAAGACACAAAGAGCGCTAAGAAAAACAAAAATTATTCATTGTTAATGTAACAAAAAGATTTTCTCCGTGCTCTCCGCCTGTCATGCCATAGCTTCAGCGAAGGCGGATGTCCTCCGTGGTGAATGGGTTTTTAAAATTTCCATTCCGCCTTTAATCAGCACCTTACCTCATCCGCTCAAAATAGCTCAGGTCTATTTTTGCATTGGCCTTCAACCTTGCTATCCAGTCCCTTATAGCCTCCTGTTTCTTTCTATTGGCCACGTTTTCTGTAAAGCTCTCTTTTTCTTCATTGAATCTGGCCTCATCAATATCCTGCCTCTCTTCAAATTTGATAACATAGGCCCCTGTCTGATTCTCAAACACAGTCTCAGGGTATGGGTTATCCTGGGTCAGATTAAATGCAGCCTCATTAAGCCCCTGGGCAGGCCCTATCTTTTCCGGGTTTCCTTCCCTGGTAAAGAAGTCTGTTGTCTCAGGTGTCTTACCCTTTTCTATAGCAAGCTCTGCCCAGGTATCTTTCTCCTTAACGGTTTTCAGGTAGGCTTCAGCCTCTTCCTTTGCAGCCTTGAGCGCCATGTTGTCCACAAAATCCGCCTCAACAGCGGCATAGACCTCATCCAGTTCCGGTAAATATGAACTCTTTTTATCTATCACCTGCATTATATAGAACTCATTATTCTGCTCTACTATCTCAGTCAGATCACCCTTTTCAAGGGTAAAAAGGGTCTCAGCAAGCTTTGTGTTATTCATAATCACTGGCGCCGGCTCAGCCTGTGAAAAAAAGTCGGTTGTTATGTACTGCTCGTTATTTTCAGCGGCATATTTTTCAAGATCAACATCATAGGGCATCTGGTCTAAAAGTGTTCTAGCCCTTTCATCTGCCATGTCCATGCTTTTGATTCTTCTTAAGATACTGTCTACCTGCCCCTTTGCCTCATCATATGCCTTGACTGATCTTTCCTTTTTATCTTCCACCTTTATGATGTGATACCCATAGTCTGTTTTTACCAGATCGCTTATCTGGCCCGGTTCAAGCGCAAAGGCTGCATCCTCAAACTCCTTAACCATCCTGCCCTGTGAAAAATAGCCCAGGTCGCCGCCCTTTGATTTTGATGTATCATCAGAGAATTCAGTTGCAAGCGCCGCAAAATCCTCGCCCTTTTTTGCCCTTTCAAGCACAGATGCGGCCTTTTCCTCTATCTTTTCAATCTCTTCAGGTGAGGCATCCTGGGCGGTCATAAAGAGTATATGGCTTGCCTTTACCTGTTTTTGCTGTGTGAACATATCTATATTGTCTTCATAATAGCCATTAAGGTCATCCTCTTCCAGGGTGACCTCATTACTGAATTTTTCAGCGCCTATCTTTATATAGGCTATTTTTATCTTTTCAGGGACCCTGTAACTCTCCCTCTTTTCATTAAAAAAGGTGTTCATGGCCTCCTTATCCCGCGGGACAGCATCCCTGAACTCATCGGGTGTAAATTTAACGAAACCGACCTTTACCTTTTCATTGGCATACCTGTAGTGATCAAGCACATCCTGTGTGCTGGGCACAATAAAGGCTGTGATAAACTGAGCGACCTTTTGTTGCAACAACTCTCTTGTATATCCCTCTTCAAATACCTCAGGTGTTGTACGATTGTTTGACAACACAGCCCGGTATCTGCCTTCATCAAACCTGCCGTCAGTCAAAAATGCCGGTATCTCCAGTATCTTTTCCTGTATCTCGGCTTTTGTAACCGTGAGCCCCAGTTTTTCTGCCTCCTGGGCAATAAGCTTCTGCTCAATGAGCCCCTCAAGCGCCCGGTTTTTCAGGTCAAATGCCTCAACCAGTTTATCATTCCAAAAGCTCTTGTACTGGTTCTGGAAGGAGGTAAGCATATCACTGTAAGCCTTTTCATACTCTACCCTGCCTATAGCCTCCCCGTTTACCTCGGCAACCTTAATGCCATCATCAGAATTAAATGAGTAACCAAAGTAGAAGATAAAAACCAACGCAATTATTCCAATCAAAAATTTTATAATCCATGACTGGGCATGTTTTCGCATCAAACTGAGCACCATTTTTTTGAGTCCTCCGATATTTTCCTTTTAAAAAAGGCTTTTATTAGCATTATCTATGGCCACTGTCCATATTATTCTTGGTATACTGGTGGTCAAAAATTAAACTGATTACAATAAGTTTTGAGTTTACAAAAAGGGGATAAAACTGATATTCAAGTGAGCCTTAAAATAGATATGAGGAAAAAAATGGCTGTAAACAAAGGGCTGCGCGTAGAAAAAATAGGCGGGACATCAATGACAAGGTTCCCCGAGATAATAAAGAACATAATCCTTTTTGATAAAGATGATATATATAACCGGGTGTATGTGGTCTCAGCATATGATGGTATCACGAACATGCTCCTGGAGCATAAAAAGACCCGTGTCCCTGGAATATATAAAAAATTCAAAGATCGCGAAGATTACAACTCCCCATTAGCAGAGCTGAAAAATCATCTGTTCGCTATTAATGAAGGCTTTGAAAAAGCGGGCCTGAATCTTGATGAGGCAAACAGTTTTATTGCTGAACGCATAGACGGTGCATTCAGTGTTTTAAAAAGCATGGATACAGTCCTGGCATCCGGGTATGTAAACAGAAACGAGGTGCTTCTTGCAGCGCGTGAGCTGCTGGCCTCCCTTGGCGAGATGCACAGCGCCTTTAACTCGGCCAATATTCTTAAGAATCTCGGGTATAATACAACCTTTGTTGACCTGAGCGGGTGGCAGGATGACAGGGAATTATCCATTGACGGGCGCATAAAGGATGTCTTTAATAGCATTGACCCATCTAAGAGCATCTGCTTTGCCACAGGGTACACCAAGGGCGTTGAGGGTATTATGCGGGAATTTGACCGCGGATACTCTGAGGTAACCTTCTCCAAGGTGGCTGTGCAGCTTAGGGCCGAAGAGGCAATCATTCATAAGGAATATCACCTGAGTTCAGGCGACCCCAAGATAATCGGCGAAGAGCATATTCACCCCGTCTGCAATACAAACTTTGATGTGGCAGACCAACTGGCTGATGTGGGTATGGAGGCCATACACCCCAAGGCATCTAAACCGCTGGAGCTTATGAGGATACCTATCAGGATAAAAAACGCCTTTGAACCGGAGCATGACGGTACGGTTATCACTAATGACTATAAATCTGTTGAGTCAAAGATTGAGATCATTGCCGGTTCTGACAGGGTAGTAAGCCTTGAGGTCTATGAGCCCCAGATGGTGGGGGAAGTCGGTTTCGACCTCAAGATCATGGAGGTTTTGAAGGGCCATAATGTCTCATACATTACCAAGATGACAAACGCCAATACAATAGAGGTGATTATTGATGAAGAGGATTGCACCGAACCCCTTGTAAAAGAGCTTGAAAAGAGGTTCCAGAGTGTCACCCTCTCCAATGCCGCTATTGTATGCGCCATTGGCACCAATATTGCCAAACCGGGTATCTTAGCCGCTGCCACAAGGTCACTTGCCGATGAAAAGATAAATGTAATGGCCATCTCGCAGACCTCAAGACAGACCAATATGCAGTTTATAGTTGAAAGGGCGGATTTTAAAAAGACGCAGCAGGCCCTGCACCGGGCAGTATGTGAATAGCAGAAAGGACACGGAGGAGATGTAGAAGTTTTAAATAAAGCTCTTTGAACTCCGTGTCCTTATATGGTTGAAGTGACAGACTAAAATTGAACCGCAAAGACGCAATGGGCGCTAAGAAAAACAAAAATCATTAATTGATAGTAAAATAAAAGATTTTCTCTGTGTTCTCCGCCTGTCCCGCCATAGCTTCAGCGAAGGCGGATGTCCTCTGTGGTGGAAACTCTAATTCCCTAAAAAAATACTAAATTGAAGCAGGAAAAATTAATTAGAGAGTTCAATTTACAACCCTTCCCGGAGAAGGCTCAACCTGAAGAATGCCGGATCAACGTTAAAATTATAATATCTCCTGAAAGCCTGCACATAACATTTGAACTGCGCACCAGATCTGATACCCTTTTTATCCCTCTGTTTGACCCATCAACAGCAAAGCGGACCGATAACCTGTGGGCGTACACCTGCTTTGAGATATTTATTGGGAGCAGAGATGGAGAAGCCTACAGGGAGTTTAATCTCTCGCCCTCTGGCGCATGGAATGTATATTTATTCAAAGGTTACCGAGAGGATATGCAAACAGACCAGGCCTTTACCTCCCTGCCATTTGATGTGCATGTAATCCCTGAACGTGGGCTTGATCTTACAGTTGAAATTGATAATGAACTTGTACCCATAACAGCAGATACCCTTATCGGGCTATCTGCTGTGCTTGAACACAGTACAGGCATTAAAACTTACTGGGCGATTAGACACCCGAAATCCACCCCTGATTTTCATGCAAAAGAGGGGTGGGTTAGTTTATGATCACGAATAATTTTGACAGCAATATATATTTTACTTATAGTCTTTGCACAAAACCGGTCTAACTAATAAAATCAAAGGAGAAAGATATGGCAGGCATTATGAAACTGAAAAATGTTTTACGTGAACCCAATGTCGTTCAGCTTAAACCCTGGAAATCAATCCACAACACAATCAAGGAGCCTATGATCACGGGCCTGGGCCCCCTTGATATCAAGGACTCTGTACTTGCGATGGGATTTGCACGTATCACCAAACCGGATGTGCTCGGTTCACCGACCCATGCGCACCCATTTGATCAGTGGATATACCTGATCGGTGAAAGCACCAACTTTGTCGACTTTGATGCAGATATAGAGTTTACACTCGGGGACGAAATCATCAAAATCAATTACCCCTGCTATATCTTTGTACCCAAGTACACCAAGCACTGCCCGCTGGATATAAAGAGGGTAGGAAAGCCATTAATATTTATAGATGTAAGCATTACAGCTGAGGCATCTGTAAGACCTACAAAGCTGTCAAAGGTTGTGGGCCGTCCCAATTACGTTGCTAAAAACAATAAGCCAAAAAAGGCTTCTAAAAAATCAAAGGCGGCTGAAACACCCAAAGCTGCTAAGGTAGCAAAAGCTGCTAAGGCAACAAAGGCCACCAAGGCTGCTAAAGCACCCAAAGCAGAAAAGGTAAAAAAGGCGGCCAAGGCCCCTAAAGCTACAAAGACAGTAAAGGCCCCAAAGCCAAAAAAGGCAGCAAAGACAGTTAAAGCGCCAAAGGTGGCTAAGACTGCTAAGAAAGTAAAGGCAACAAAGAAGAAATAATCATAGATTGGTTTGGTTCATCTCTTCACCTCTTTAATATAGTGTGATAGCAACCAGTTAAAGGGGTGAAGATGCTCGCGTATAATACCTTGAACCATACGTTTGCTGTGTATTCGGAGTTTAAATATACGCAGGAAGGATTATCTCTGCTGGGTTATCTGAGCGTAAATCGGAAAAGAAGAATATGAATCCCATCAAGTACGCCAGGTTCTTTTTTGGCAATATAACCAGTCAATTTGGAAGTGCCGACGACACTAAGCCGCTGGATCAATTAATCAAGGAAGCAAAGGAATATTTCGATCCAATGCTTCCCAGAAATGCTGATGCCGATACAAGACTTGATTCGATAGAAATTGATGACAGACAACTGATTATGAATAGCACTCTAATTACAGCCACAAAAGACGACATCAATATTGATGAATTTCCCAGGTTGCTCAGGCGCGCTCTGAGAGATGAAGCCTATCGCCGAAAGCGCCTAAAACGTATTTTGAAAAAAGTCGGTACACTTGTCTATCGCTATGAGGATATGAACGGTGACTATGTCACAGAGATTGGGCTTTGTGAACGGCTAAAATGATGTACAAAAAGATACCATCACTTTTGACTTTAGTCTGTTGCCAAATATAATCAGCGCTAAAAATTTTCAAGTTCCTTAAGCTGTAATTTATTGCACTCAGGACATACACCTCAAATTATGTTTATTTATGATTGATTATTAGTCTATTAATGGATACTATGCCAATGCTTTGTTAAAAAATTTCAAACTCAGTATCATTTTTTTAATAATCCGGTTCATCTTTGTGTATAACATTCAAAATGTAAAGATAGCCGGATCAAGTGAATAAATTGTTAGCTGGAGGAATCGAATGAACAGCGGATATCTGAAGATAACTTTCGCTCTGGCGGCTGCTATGACGTTAATCGCCGGGTGTGCAACAGAACGCCACATCGCCCCAACATTGTCCGAACCGCCGAGGGTGGGCCTTGAACTGAAACCGCCAGTTCTCGGAGCCGTTTTTGATGGTAGGGCAAATCAAGAGCCAAAGGATGCGGCGGTACAACTGCAAGAAGATTTGAAAAGGATTTACGGTTCTTCGATTGAATGGAAAGACTACTTCACAAAGATCCCACCCGGTCGAGTAGCAGTTCGCATTCGGATCGTCATCTTGGGTGCGTCTTTCGGGAGCCGTCTGATTTCTTCGGTAGCATTCGCCAATGCGGTAAGCTCCGCTCAGGGAAACGCATCAGGGTCATGGGGAACAGTCGTGGGCACTGTTTCGACTCAGCAGTCGATCTTCGCCGGGTCCTTTTCTGGCGAAGGCTGGTGGAATGGTGCCGCCTGGATTGATCTTGAAGTGCAGGACTGCCGAGGCGTCAAACCCACAACCTTTACTTTGCCAATTGCGGCTGAGCATAGAGAATCGAACGAGGCTGTCGAAAAACCCTTTTTTCGAGAGATTTATGCTCCCAGGGTATGGCAGCCCTAAAAAAATTATTTTTATAAAAATAAAACGAATTTAAAAAACGAAAGTCAAAATCCCGATGAAAA